>CAYLVF010000161.1:0-573 GCA_964387045.1 uncultured Melioribacter sp.
CTCGTAAATTTAACTGCATTAGATAATAGATTTCTGAGCACGGTTCCTATCATTTTTTCGTCAGCAAAAACTTTTTGTTTGTTATCAATTTCACGTTTGATTGTAATTCTTTTTTGGATAGCCCGTTCGTAAATTGTATCTATGCTTTCCGAGACTAATTTAGATAATTGTAAATTTTTTGGAGTAAACTCTATAGTTCCATTTTGAATTTGAGACCACTCCAACAAATTTTCCAAGAGTTTATAGAGATTTTTAGCAGCTCTATTCAGTGATTTACTCTGTTCAACAAATTCAGCCGGAGAAAAATTTTCGGATTTGTCAGCCATCAATCCCGTTAAACCGATAAAACCGTTGAACGGACTTCTTAAATCGTGAGCTATGATTGAAAATAATTTATCTTTTTCGGCATTTAGTTTGGTCACTTGTTGATAGCTTTTCTTCAATTCAACTTCCGCATGTTTCCGTTCGGAAATGTCGACATATGTTCCAAGTACGCCGATAATTTCTCCTGCAGAATTCAGCAAAGGTATCTTGCTTGTAAGAAGCGTGATGATGCTTCCATCGGGAGTTGTC
>CAYLVF010000161.1:583-6214 GCA_964387045.1 uncultured Melioribacter sp.
CGGTCTTCCGCTTTCAATTACCTCCCGGTCATCTTGTTGGTATTGCTCAGCTTGTTTGATCCATCCCATTTGGAAATCATTTTTTCCAATTATTTTTTTTGGGTCTGCAAAACCCGCATCTTGTGCGAAAAGTTTGTTACAACCCAGGAAAACCAGATTCGTATCTTTCCAGAAAACTCTTACCGGTATTGAGTTTACAATACCTTCAATTATTTGATGGGTTTCGAGCAAAGATTCCTCTGCTTTTTTACGCTCTGTTATATCGAGAGTAAAACCAATTAAACCGGTTATATTACCTTGCTCATCTCTGTACGGTATTTTATCTGTCTGTACCCAAATATTACCTTTCGGTGAATGCATTAATTCAATTATTTTATTTTTGGAAGTGCCGGATTCTATTACCTCCAAATCATCTTTCCAGAATGCTTCAGCTTGTTCCTTCGGGAAAATATCAAAAAGAGATTTACCTTCTAATTGATCGATAGTCATTCCCATTACATCGGCAAAAGTTTTGTTAACACGTTTGAATCGGTTTTCGGTATCCTTAAAGAAAACCCATGCGGGCATGTTATCGAGCAGTATCTGTTGATCTTCTTGAAGCTGCTTCAACGAATCTCCGGCTATCTTGCGTTCCGTGTTAGCATTAGTAGTTAGTATCCTTTTATTTATAAGCTGAGATGTAATTATTGTAAGCAGTATGCTTAAACTCAATCCGACGATTAGAATTAGTCTAGCAGTATTAAAACCTAATCGTGTCTCTAACCGGGTAGTATAATTAATTAAGACCGTCCACTCGTGCCCATCAAAATCAATTACTTTTTTTATTGTCGCAGGATGATCTTGCATCATTTTGTGAGTATTGGAACTATACATTTTGCTTTCGTCTGAAATAATTTTCCCGTCATAAATTTCTATTTCAAGATCTTCACCTTGTTCATGCAAAATACCATCCATAAAATTCCCCATTCTGAAAGGAGAATAAACCCAACCGATTATATTCTTGCGTCTATCATTTAGAGTTGTTTGGGGTGTTCCTTTTTTATAAACCGGCAAGTAGATTAGGAAACCTGCTTGAACATCACTTTCAGTTTCTTGTACTAAGTTAACTTTCCCGGTAATAACAGCTTTATTTGAGTCGCGTGCAGTTTCCATTGCTTTTCTGCGGACAGGTTCGGAAAACATATCATATCCAAATGCACGGAGATTAAGATCTTTGAACGGCTCTAGATAAATTATAGAAGTGTATGTTTCCCTAATTCCTTCGGGCCACAATTTGTATCCGGGGAATCCTTCTTTACGAATTGAAGCAGTATGTTTTTTTATTTGTTTGGAAGGAATGATTAAAGAAAAACCAACTCCCTGTATTCCCGGGTAGTTAAAATCAAGATTCAGTGAATTAAAGAATGAACGAAATTCTTCACGGTTTACTTCACCTCTTGCATTGAATAAACCTAGTGTGCTTTTAAGTATTTGCTTATAACCAATAACCTGGTGCTCAATGTGTTCCTTAACATGTTCTGCTCGATATTCAAAATATGATTGAAGCTCATTTTTTCTGGCGGTATCGGCAAAATCCCAATTAAAGTAAGTGATTAATAAACTTGCAGCCAAAACCAAAGAGGGGAGAATGAATCTATTGCGAGTCATTTTTTTTATAAGCTGTGGTGATGATTTGGTTGTTTGTTTTTTATTTTCAATATTTTTAACAGTATCCATTTCTTTTTATATCTAGTCTTATTAGTGTCATTCAAAATTGTTTTTGCTGAAAACCTCCTATTTTTTTTAATTGCTGCCGTAATGCACACTCAATCCTAGAAAGATATTCAAGGATGAAGAACATTATTTAATAGCTTTGCTCAAGGGAGTTTTCGTGTTCCGGTTGAAATTTTGTAATCAATTTTTTAACCAGATTTATTAACTCTGCTCTAGTAAAAGGTTTTGCCAAATAATCATCAAAACCTTCGCTTAAAAGTCTCTCCTTATCAGAAAACCTTGCAAAAGCAGTAATGGCAATAATTGGTATTTCTGAATACCCCGGTAATTTCTTTATCCTATGCATGGTTTCAATACCATCGATTCCGTATCCTAAATTTATATCCATAAGAATAAGATTAAACTGCTTCCGTGAGGCAAGTGCAATTCCCGTAAGTCCGTCTTCTGCTTCCTCAATTAAATAATCTTTACCAAGAATTCTATTTACCAATAGACGGTTAGGTTGGTTGTTTTCAATAAGTAATACTTCAGGTATACCACCGGTTTGTCTAATTTTTGGATCAACAACAAAAGCATTTCTTTTCCCTTCAACTTTTATATTAAGAGCATTTTCATCTAAAAAAGCAGGCAACCAAATAGAAAAAGTAGATCCTTTCCCGACCTCACTTTCAATCTCAATTCTACCATTCATTGCTTCAATCATTTTTTTAGCAATTGAAAGCCCAAGTCCGCTTCCTTCATGGTTTCTGGAGAGACCTTCGCTGCTTTGCCGAAACTCGACAAATATTTTTCCTAAATTTTCCTTTGGAATTCCAATTCCGGTATCGGATACTTTAATAACAACCCAGTCAACTTCATCTTTTGTAATTTGGTTTAACGCAATAGAGACTCCACCATTAACAGTAAATTTTATTGAATTGTGTATTAAATGAAAAATAGCTTTATCGAAAAACTCGGTATCGATATTTGCTAAAAGAGTTTTATCGCTGATCTCTGCTCGGATAAATAATTTTTTTAAATTAGCAATTGGTAGATATAAAGCTACATACTTTAAAATTTCTTCCGCTAAATTGGTGGGAGTAAGTTTTACGTATGACTTTTCGGATTCAAGCTTCGACCATTCTAAAATACTATTAAGCGTAACATCCAACCTTCTTCCGCCTTCCAAAATATGCTCTACTAATTCTAAATGTTCTTCGTTTTTCAATTCAAGCTGCAGCAATTCTCCAAAGCCAAGTACAGAAACCAAAGGAGTTCGTAATTCGTGATTCATGTTGCCAAGGAAAATTGATTTCAAACTGTTCATTTCTTCGGCAATTTCCTTTGCCGCGATCAATGCGGAGTTTGTTGTTTCAAGTTCTTTGGTTCTCTCTTTTACTTTTTCTTCTAAAATCAAATTTTGATTTTCTATTTGTTGGTGAAGATAGCGGGTTTTAAGTAAATTTTTAATTCGAAGATCAACTTCAACTAGATCGAATGGTTTAACAAGAAAATCGACTGCCCCTTCGGAAAGAGCTTTTCGTTTAGACTCTTGTGATATATCAGCGGTAAGCACTAATATCGGAATGTAAGCATCGGTTGGAACAATAGATTTTAATTGTCTCATAACTTCAAAACCGGTTAAATGCGGCATGTTTAAATCGAGTAATAGCAAATCCGGTTTAAACTCTTTAAACAAACTAATAACTTGTCTCGAATCATTTGTTGACTGATAATTTGTAAATCCTTTCAAATCAAGCAACCCGGTAATAACGTCAATATTGGATTGTTGATCATCTACAATTAATATGTTCGCATTTTTAAGAGACAGGTCAATCATTGTTAACTCACTCTGCTAAGTTCCATCAATTCTAACCAACTTCTACTTTAATGCAGTAGATATCGGATTAATAAATTTATTGTTTGGTAGAATCTTTAGTTGAGTGTCTATCATTAGTAATATTTTTGCTCAAACACTCATCAACTATTTTTAAAAATTGTACTACATCAATTGGTTTAATTAGATAATCTTTAGCACCGGTTTCCATTAATTTTTTTATTTGTGTCGTCGTGGCATCAGCGCTAATAATAATAACCGGTATGTTCGCCGTTCTAGGTTCTGCCTTTAATAGATTTATTACTTCACTGCCGTGTATATCCGGTAAATCAAGGTCAAGAAGAATTAATTCGGGTTTATAATCAATTGCTAATTGAACGGCATTTTTGCCATAAATATTTGTTAATAAATTTAAAAACGGACGATGCGTTTCTAAAATCTGATTAACTAAATGTATGTTTGAAAGATTATCTTCGATGTATAAAATGGTTGCGCTTTTATGCGTTAATTCCGCTTCGGGTTCTGTAATATCAATTACTCTTTCGTAACGATTCTTTTGACTTTCGGTTTGTGGTAATTCAATCCAGAAGGTGCTGCCACTTTTTTTGTTTTGCTTATAGGCAGGTGAATCAAGAGGAAGATCACAAACTTCACTTTCGGCACCAATTTTTCCGCCCATTGCCTCGATCAATTTTTTAGAAATAGCTAACCCAAGTCCTGTTCCCTCGGTTTCGGTTTTTTCGGCACCTATACGTTCAAAAGGATTAAAAAGTTTTTCAATATCTTTTTTAGAAATTCCTTTGCCTGTATCAATTACACTAATGCGAATTATATTTTTCTTATTCTCATCACTTTTCTTTATATAGCTCTTTAGCGAAGCGCCTAATTCAATAATATTTTCTTCTGATTCTTTTACCTTATATTCAATCGTTACAGTGCCGCCTTTCCGATTATATTTAACAGCATTGTTTATCAAATTCAGAAGAACTTGTTTCAATCGTTGGTGATCTGCTGCAACATATTCATTTTTGTTAGCGGGCATGTCAAAATTAATTGTGATATGATTTTCAACCGCAAGATTATGCACAATATCAATCGATTCTTGAATAACACTAATAATCTCTACAGGTTCGGGAGATACCGTCAGTTTACCGGTTTCAATCTTTGCGATATCGAGCACTTCGTTAATTAGTCCTAAAAGATGCTTTCCGCTTTTCATTATTTGGCTTACACCTTTTTTAAGAGAAGAATTTAGTTCTCCCATGTCCATCAGTTGTGCAAAGCCAAGAATTGAATTCATTGGCGTTCTAAGTTCATGACTCATACGTGAAAGGAATTCACTCTTTGCAATATTAGCCCGTTCGGCTTCCGCTTTTGCTTTTGAAAGTTCGTTCTCATTTTTTTTGCGTTCTGTGATGTCCTCAATTGCAAGAAGAATAATTTTCTTCTTTCCTCTTAATCCTCTCTCAATTTGCCGGGCATTTAACAGCATGTTGCGTTTACCGATTGTAGAAAAATCATGTTCAACTTCATAGTTGTCGAAGGTAGTCTTTTCCGGAAGAATCGTTTCCAAGAGTTCTCTTAATTTAGGAATATCCCATTGATGATTTCCTAAATCATAAATCAGTGTACCAATGGTTTCATCAGGTGTTACTTTGAAGTAATTATAGAAGGACCGACTGGCTTTTACCACTCTTAATTTTTGGTCTAACGCAAGTAAAGGTTCACGTACTGTGTTAATTAAGTTTTCGGAGAATTCGCTTGTTTCGTCGGCGGATAGTTTTATCACCGCAAGTTCTTTACGGGTTTTTTCCAGACCGGTTTCGATTTTCTTACGTTCGGTAATATCCTCAATTGCAAGAAGAATGATTCGTTCATTTTTTTTGGAAGTTCTTTCAATTTGTCTAGCATTCAGAAGCATTATTCGCTTACCAATTGTAGCGAAATCATGTTCTACTTCGTAGTTATCAAATGTTGTTTTTTGAGGGAGTATTTTCTCCAACAATTCTCTGAGTTTGGGAATATCCCACTGTTTATTTCCAAGATCATAAATCAGTTGTCCAATTGTTTCTTCTTTCTTTACCTTAAAAAATTCATAAAAA
>CAYLVF010000162.1:0-6214 GCA_964387045.1 uncultured Melioribacter sp.
CAATGACATTAGACGCATTAGGAATGATTGAAACCAAAGGATTAGTCGGAGCAATCGAAGCTGCCGATGCCATGGTGAAAGCTGCAAAAGTTGAATTAATCGGAAAAGAAACCATCGGCGGAGGATATGTGACCGTGATGGTTAGAGGTGATGTTGGTGCAGTTAAAGCTGCTACCGATGCCGGCGCCGCAGCCGCACAAAGAGTTGGCGAATTGGTTTCAGTTCACGTCATCCCACGTCCTCACTCTGATGTTGAACTTATTATACCAAAACGTTCAAAGTAAACTAAGTTATGCTACTTGCATTAGGTTTAATTGAAACCAAAGGATTGGTAGGAGCAATTGAAGCTGCCGATGCTATGTGTAAAGCTGCCAGCGTAAAACTTGTAAGCAAAGAAAAAGTTACAGGTGCATTGATAGTTGTAAAAATCGTTGGTGAAGTTGCCGCTGTTCAATCTGCTGTTGATGCCGGTGCCGCTGCCGCACAAAGAGTCGGGCAGTTAATTTCTGCACACGTGATACCTCGTCCCGATGAACAAATGGAATCGATCATCTATGAGAATATCCCGAAAGTTTCTAAACCCAAAAAGAAAACTGAAAGTCGAGATGAAATTGTTGAAGAGCCCGAACCTGATGAAATTAATGACGAGGAAATTGAAGAAGTTACGGAAGAAATTGTTGATGAGATTCATGAAGAAGAAGAGTATGATAGCGGTCTCTTTGATGAAGATGAACCAAAGGATGAATATCCCTCCGATAACGAGACATATTTCGCTGGTGAAATTCCTCCCAATTCCGAGCTTCAAAAACAAAATGTTCATGAACTAAGAAGACTTGCGAGAAGTATAGATTCCTTCCCTATCAAGGGGAGAGAAATTTCGAAAGCTAACCGGCAAGTTTTAATAGAATATTTCGATTCATTAAGATAATTTATTTTACCGGTGCATGATTTTTAGAACTCCACACTATGTGGAGTTTTTTTATATTTAAGCTAATGACTAAAAAAATTGTTACAATAGTTTTCATTGTTGTCTTTTCGATGATGTTATGGGTATTCGTTTCGTTATCCGGCGAATATTTTTATTCAATGAGACTCCCCATTACATTTTCCGGGATTCCGCAGGATTATGCCGTCTCTAACTACTCTGAAAAAGAAGTCCTAATTAGTTTAAAGGGACAGGGTTGGCAGCTTGCACAAATAACTTTTGGAAGTCAGCCTGAATTTGTAGTGAATGTGAGAGGAAATCCCGGTGAACATAAAATCGCAATTCGAAATGCTCTTGATCAAAACAGATGGTTATCGGCTTCGGTTCAAATTAACGAGTTTTCACCCGAAGAAATTCAGTATAGAATCGAAGCGGTCGATTCGAAAAAAGTACCGATCATACCCGATATTGAATTCAAATTTAGAGATGGATTCGGACTTGTATCCGATGTTAGAGTCGAACCTGATTCGATAGTTGTTAGAGGTCCCAAAAGCGTTGTAAAGGAAATAACCGAGATTATAACGGTAAAAAGATCATACACAAACCTAGATAATACCGTAGTTGAAAATATTTCTTTAGCAACCCTGAACAATTTACAAGTAGATGAGGAATTGGTAAAAATTAATTTTGATGTTCAAAAAATAGTTGACAAAGAGTTTCAGGATGTTTTGGTGGAAGTGAAAAATATTCCTCCCTCTAAAAATCTTACCCTGTTCCCGGATCGAATTAATGTAATTCTTCGGGGGGGAATTAATTTGCTAGGGAAATTAGATAAAGATGAAATCAGAGCCAGCGTAACATTCAATCAAGCTCTTAAAGATACATTAGGTTACCTAATACCGCACGTCACTATTCCGGATTTCACAACTTTTATAGATACAAAGCCAAACAGGCTTGAGTACATTATTCATCAACAATAGAAAGTGATAATAGTAAAATGAGTAAGAAAATTTTTATATACCTATTCTCTCTAATTACATTAACTTCGGTTCATTTCGCACAAAAACAAAATGACATATATTTTGAAATCGCAAAATCCATAGATCTTTTTGGCAGAGTATATAAAGAAATTACTTTAAGATACCTTGATGAAATTGACCCGCGAGAATTTATAATTGCCGGTATCGAAGGTATGCTCGGGACTTTAGACCCGTATACTGTTTATGTTGATGAAGCTAACCAAAAAGATATTGATTTGATTACAACCGGAAAGTATGGTGGTATAGGAGCCACAATCGGTTTACGAAATGATAGAATAATTGTCGTTGACTTAATTGAAGGTTACTCTGCACAAAGACAAGGACTAAGAATAGGAGATGCAATTGTTAAAATAGATTCGATAGCTGTCGGCAAGAATAATTACGAACAGCTTAGTTTATTTATGAAAGGCGAGCCCGGGACTTTAGTTTCCGTTACTATTCAAAGAGACGGTATCGAAGGCAATCTTATTTTTAATTTGATAAGAGAAGAAATTCAGATTAAGAATTTAAGCTACTACGGTTTTGTACCCGAAGAGAGTAACAATGTTTATCTGAAACTAAGCGGTTTTTCAAGGACAGCCGGTGAAGAAATAAAAGATGCAATTTTGGAATTGCGTAAAGAAAGGAATATCGAATCAATAATTTTAGATCTTCGTGGAAATCCGGGCGGATTGCTGGATGCTGCGATTAGTGTAGCCGACAAATTTCTTGAAAGAGATCAACTTATAGTTAGTGTTGTTGGAAGAGATACTAATGCTGTTCAAGAGTATCATTCGGTTGAACAGCCTATAGCCGGCAAAGCTGATTTGATAGTTATGATTGATGAAGGCTCCGCCTCTGCTTCCGAAATTGTTGCCGGGGCAATTCAAGATCACGATAGAGGAGTCATACTTGGAAGCAATTCTTTCGGTAAAGGTTTGGTGCAGAATGTTATTCCTCTTTCGGCATCTACTTCACTGAAAATCACTACGGGAAAATATTTAACACCAAGCGGCAGATCTATACAGAAGTTAGATCATTCTGGCAAAAAGATTTTTCTCAAAAATGTAACTGATAGTTATATCGAAGAATATCGCACAGACGGAAACCGTTCTGTTTTTTCCGGCGGCGGTATCGAACCAGATACTATTATCACGAATAATTCTAAATCCGAATTGGTACAGAATCTTCTAGCGCAGGGATGTTTTTTCAAATTTGCTACTAATTATTTTAACACTAATGAAATTATTTCTTGGAACGACTTGAACCATGAAGAAGTTTTTACTTCTTTCAAGGAATATTTCAGCAATTCGGAAATTAAACTTCAGTATAAAACCGAGAGACTAATTGATCAATTAAAATCTGTTTTAGAGAAAGAAAGCATCAATGGTGAAATATTGGACAGGTTAAGTGAAGTAGAAACTAGATTATCTGAAATTAGAAATGAGGAGTTGGATAAATTTAAAACAGATGTACTGGCAGCAATACATCAAGAAATATCTGCCCGTATCGAAGGAAGGATTGGAAGAATAAAAACTGCTCTCATATATGATAATCAACTAAACTCGGCTATCGAGATTCTTCAAATAGATGGGAAGTATAAAGAGATATTGGCTCTTGCCAAATAATGATGAAAAGGAAAATAAAATAGTGATAAATCTTAGAGTCCTTTATCGTACCGATCCAAGAGTACATTTGTGCCCCGATTGCAAAAAACAAGGTGTGCTAAAAAAATCCCGTTCAAGAAATATTATTGAGAGACTTATAAAAATTATATCTCCCTTCAGCACTTTCCGCTGTAAAGAATGCGGCTGGCGCGGATATAAATCTGCTTATGTTTTTACTACTAAATCACTTCAAGCAATTTTCATATATCTAATTCTATTTTTGGTCACTTTATACTTGGTGAGCTTTATTTTGAAACGGTTTATTATAAAATGAAAGCGAATTGAGTATTTACAATTGGCAATCATGTTTTATTAGTCGGTCTATTTAGAGCATAGTTTGGAAACTTCGAAAGAAATCCCCGGGATTTTCTTGATTAAAAAGGATATACAAAAATTTTTGTTAATAATTTTTTATTTGACAAATCCCGGGGATATTAAGAAACCTTCGAGGTAATGATATGCGCTTTATGTAGTTTTTCCTCGAAGGTTGCTAGCGATGCTAGCAATCTTGAAGATCAAAAACAAGTGACCTTCAACTCTACAAATAGGAATATGAATGAGTTTTGAATTTGGTATGAGAGTCATCAATAGAGATAAGATTCTATTATTGATAACAAAATAAAATTACTGTAATTTATTTTTTGGAATATCTATCTGCTTGAAATCATTTCAACAATCGGTCAATAGTGATGATTAAAAAATATTTAGCTCTTGTTCTCTTAACCACTTCCGTATTTTTTACTCAACAGTATAACATTATCCACTATGTTAAATCTCAAGATAAAATCGGCAACCAAGTATGGAGCATTTTTCAAGACAGCAAAGGGTATATGTGGTTTGCAACAAGTGCGGGTCTCGTAAGATATAATGGTTGGGAATACGAAGTTTTTGATAAAGAGAAAGGTTTAATAGAATCTTTCGTATTTGACATCAGTGAGGATAGTGAAGGGAACATATGGGTTGGGTGTCCTAGCGGAATACTTCGTTTGAAACTAGGTGGTGATCCATCAACACCTCTTGAAATTCAGAACATATCACTCGGAAAGTTTAATGATTTTTATAGAGTATTTGTTGATAGTTATCAAAGAATCTGGGCATATAACACTGTTTCAGCAAGCGATGTTTATTTTATTGATAAAGGTGTGTTACATAATTTTTCGGAAAAATACCGTTTTAAAAATCAGAGAGTACTACATATAGCCGAAGATAACCGCGGTGTATACATGCTCACGGATGATGGAAAAATCTATAAATATTTTGTTAATGATATTTCCGAAGTTACTCTCCCTAGTGAAGCGTTAGGTATTAAATCCAGGATGTTCTTTTTCAATAGTAAAGGTGAATTGGTTTTATGCGGTCAAGGAGGTGTTGCATCTATTAATCTAAATGATTTTACACCCAATCCTAAATTAAATTTGATAACCAATATTTCTTCGATGTATGCAATTGAAACAAAATTCGGTGATTACTGGATTGCAACCGAGCAAAAAGGTCTAATCAAAGTTAATGAAAACTCTGTATCCGCTATAACCGAAGAAAATGGGCTGCCTACCAACGACTTATATACACTTTTTGAAGATCGGGAAGGAATATTATGGATTGGTACGGCTATCAAAGGAATTTTTAAATTACCTAGTCTAAGATTTTCATCCTTTGGTAAAAAAGAAGGTTTCACGCAAGGAGCAATAAGTTCCATAACCGTTAAGAATAGTAATATTTATTGTACAACTGAAAATGGAATCTTTTTGTTTGACCAATATGAGTTTCATCGCATCCCTCTCAACATTGATCGAAAAGATATAGTTTCACCATTATTTATATTCTATATGCTAGCTCTGAATGATAACGAGTGGTTAATAGGAAGCTCGGACGGACTATTACTTATGCAGAATAATGGAAAAAGTAATTTCTTGGGATTAAAAAATATTTGGGTACAGACCTTATTCAAAGATTCTAGAGGCCGAATTTGGGTTGGTACAAATAAAGGACTTTATTTTATTGATCGGAATTTTGAAATAAACCTTTTCGATATCGGAATTAAAGATGTTAGTGTTAATGCAATAATTGAAATTGAATCCCAAAATTTATTTTTAGGCACTACGGATGGTTTAATAGTAATAAATGACATTATTAATAATAATTTCGGTAATAAGATTACGCGCTTTACAACTGAGGATGGTCTTTCATCGGAATTAATTATGGATATGGAACTTACAAGTGAGGGCGAACTTTTAATTGGTACGGCAAAGGGAATTAGTATCCTTAAAAATAATAATATTCTTCCTATAGATAATGATTTGACTCATCCTTTTATAGTCGATTTATTTATTGACAGTTTAGGAAATCTTTGGGCTGGTACAAATTACGGTTTGAATAAACTTGTAAAGAAAGACGGGAAATATATAATAACCGAGAAGTATTATGAAAAAGATGGATTGGTTTCAAATGAGTATACAAGAAATAATACTATTAGTCAGGACAAGTATGGACGAATTTGGTTTGGAACGTTCCAAGGGTTATCGGTATATAATCCTGATGAGGATCATAATATTCAAGTGCCGCCCATCTGTTACCTATCTTCAGTCCAAATAAATGATACTCTA
>CAYLVF010000163.1:0-6195 GCA_964387045.1 uncultured Melioribacter sp.
AAGGCAGCCACAATGAAAAAATTTTTACCATCGTTAGTTTCTGGATTTGGAGCAGGTGTTCTCTCAGTTGTTCCGATTATAAAAACTTTTGCTTGTTGTTTAATTATTCCTGCGGCTGCAACGCTTTCAATTCTTCTTTACCAGCGAGCAGAAAATGTTGATGAAAAGATAGAAACAGGTAAAGCCATATTTTTAGGAGTTTTTACCGGTATTTTTGCAGCATTATTTGCAACAACTTTTGAAGTTGTTATTACTCTCTTCACAAAACAAAATGATTTAATCGCCGCATTCGGTAATATGCAGCAGATGATAAACAGTTTTCCTTTAGATGATCAATTGAAACAAGAAGTAATTGACTTGATAAATATGGTTGTAACGGAACTCAAAACAACGGGATTCTCAGAAATTTATTCTTTTACACTTCTATTCAATAATCTGGTAATTAATTCAGTATTTGGATTGGCTGGCGGTGTGATTGGTCTTCAAATAATTAATGCAAAATATAAGAACAGATGATCAGCGCTATAATTTTTACAGCTCACTTAATTTTCATTCTCGTCATCTTCACAAAAAAGTGGCAGGATGATTCTTTGCAATCAGCTTTTGTTAATGCGGGATTGATTATTCTCTTATTTTCGGTTGGTTGGTCAATTTCAACAATGCTGCTGAAAGTATTTATCGAACCGAAAGGATTTGGAATTCATTTTGACAGGGACACAATAAGTCTTACGTTACTTTCTATAGCAGAATATTTCTTTTATAATTTCTATTATACCGAAAAAACTACTGAAGCCGGTAGGGGAAAGTAATTACGGCGGTTTGTTCAACCTGTTTTTGATTTGAAGAAAGCGGTTCAAATCTCCATTGTCGAAGCGAATTAATAGCCGCGTTTTCTAATCTAGCATCAGCTTTAATTAACGGGAATATTGTCCCTACCGTACCATCAGGTAAAATTGTAAATCTTAGTTTAACATCAATCTCTTTTGCAACACCATCGGGGTAAGCCGGAAGAATATAACTATAAATTTTTCTTTGTCCTCTTCCGCCAAAATCAATATCGAATCCAAAACTTCCTTTACCGGCACCATCAAATTCTTTACCCCGGTTATCGGATTCTGTTTCTCTAACCGGTTTTACATTTTGAGGAGGCGCATCAACTTTTTCTTCTTTTCTATCGGCAGCAACTACAATATTCTCTTCATCCGAATGTTCAACTTTCGGGAGTTCAACTTTTTTATTTTCTTCAACCGACTTATTAACTTGTTTTTCTATTTCGGCGACATTTTTCTTTTCGGTTTGTTCTCTACCGATTGCGCCCGATGAACCGGTTTTCCCAATTGCTCCGAATCCGATTGTAACATAATCTTCCGTATTAAATTCTATATTAAAATTGATAAAGAAAAATATGAGCAGCATGAATGCATGCAAACTGAATGAATAGACGTATGAACTATTTTTAGAATCTCTATACTTCATTTTTAAAGTTGCTTCTCGGTCTCTATTGTAAATTTATCAATCCCAACACCCTTTGCAGCATCAATAACTTGAATAACTAAATCTATATTTACTTTTTTGTCTGCACGAATTATAAGATTTTTTTCGGGAGCTTTGTCGAGTGCAAGCGAAAGTTTTCCCGGTAACTCCTGTATAATAATTTCATCAGAACCGAAGAAAACTTTTTCTGCCGATGTAATGGTTACAATCAATCTTGACGAAGAAGCTTGTTCATTAAACTTAGCACCGGGCAGTTGAACTTTAACACCAGTTTGTATTACGAATTGTGATGTTAATAAAAAGAAAATCAATAATAACAACACTATATCTGTTAGCGATGAAAAGTTAAAAATGGATAAAGGTTTATTAGACATTTGGAATTTCATAAGTTCTCCTAGCTGCCAAGTTCAAATGTATCCGAATCATCTTTTGAAACGGCACCTGTTTTAATTTCTTCCATTATATCAATAACATCGTTCGATATAACTTCCATATCCAGCACCAGTTTGTTAATTGAAGCAACAAGATAATTGTAAAATGTAAATGCAATAATTCCAACTGCAAGACCAAAAGCAGTAGTAAGAAGAGCTTCCCAAATACCACCGGCTAGATCCGACGGGTTAGCCGAACCTTGCAAACTTTCAATATTCATAAAAGCAGAAATCATTCCGGTGACAGTTCCTAAAAATCCCAAAAGCGGAGCAACACCGGAAATTGTTGCTAAAACCGACAAGCCCTTTTCAAGTTTATTAATTTCCTGCTTACCTGCATTATCAATAGCTTCGGAAACTCTATCGTGCCCGAGCTTGTGTTTCTTTAATCCTTTTCGAATAATATTTGCCGCAGGAGATTTTTCTTCCATGCAATATCTAATTGCACCTTGAATATCATTCCTTTTCAACAAGCTTCTTATTTTAACTAAGAAAGCCGGGGCATTCAGTTTCGATTTTCGTATTACTATGTATCGGTCGATAATAATTGCTACTGCAATAATAGATGCAATAAAGATCGGCAGCATTATCCATCCGCCTTTGAATAAAACAGAAAGTAAATTCATAGTTCTTCCGTAATTAATTACAAATTATAGTTGGGTATTATTAAGAAAGTTCCTCGCCTCATCTACAGATTTGAATCCTCCGATTCGAACACGGTACCATGTTCCCCCTTTGGCAGGAAGATACGCTTGAACAACGAAGGCTTTATATCCCCTGGCTTTTAATCTTTTCATCTCATCATCAGCTTTAATTGCACTTCGCCAGGATGAAACTTGTACATTAAACTCATTGCCTCTTCTAAAAATTAAATTAGAGATTCTTACCTCTTCAACTTCGGAAGTATTGTCCAGTCTTGAAGAAGTTACTTCATTATTAGGAATAACTTGTGTTTGAGATTCTGCAACTTGGGTTGGTGCCTGAACTTCTCTGGTTACAATATCACCCCGGGGTTCCTCTTGTGTAATTTGATTCGTGGGTGCGATTAAATCTTTAGAAGGCTGTTCACTAACCGAGAAAGCAAAATATATTATCGCAATTAGAATAACTATTATACCAGCAATAACAAATAGGTTACTATTGGAATTCCTTTCTCTAAAACTTTTGTAAGTGCTTGGTTTATTATTAACAGGCAACCGTTCTTCTTCATTAAATTGTTCATCAACCGGGCTTGTCAGCCTTGTAAACCTTGTTTTGTGCTTGGGAGGAACTTCTCTCGGTTTGGAAAGATTCGTAATTCTGTATTCATCATCAAAACTTCTAGAATCAAGTTCTGGGCGGAACTCACCTGTTAATGTTTTAAATTCTTCGTCTGATGCGAGAGTTTGTTCGAGCGTTCCAAACGGATCAGAATCTATTGATTTTTCTTTAGTTACTTTTGTCTTTTCTTTATCAGTACGAACTTTTTTTGGAGCTTCAACTACTTTTTTATTTGGCTCCTCTTCGTCCGGTATCACTTTTTCTAATTCATCGCCCCAGTTCCAGTCAATTTTATCCAGCTCATCATTATCTTTGAAAATGGAATCATCAATATCAAACAATTCTTCATCGTGAAAAACTTGTCTGGGTTCTTCAACCGGTTTAACTGTTTCCTCAATAACATCTTCTTTAGGTGCTTCTAATTCATTTATCTCTTCATCGGTAATTGACTTATCATTTTGAATTTCTAATTGTGAGGTTATTGCCTCCATTACTTCTTCTGAGCTAATAGATTCCTTTTGTTGAATATTTTTAAAAGTTTCGAGATCATCAAATAACTCATCGTCGATTTCAATTTCGTTTCCTTTTTCCTCATCAGGGTATGAATATAATTCAAGATCATTAGCTATGAGAGTTTTATTGAATGAGTCCTCTTCTGCTTCTGCTTCGGGTTCCGGTTCGCTTAATTTATGTAACAGCGACTCGCTTTCATTTCTAAGTTCTTGTTTTTCATCCCGCGATGGAATTGTTTTGAGATACTCATCCCACAAATTAAATCCTGCAAGCATTTCGGAGTTACTTAAGATTTCCGATACTCTTTCTTCAATTTTCTTTTTTATGAAAATAAACGATGCTTCGTTATCCCCGTTACTCTCGGTTGAACTTTTCAGTGGCACAATTGGTTTGCCAACGCTTAAACTAAAAATATCCTCGACGGTTGTATCTTCTTCATAGTTTGACAGTTTTACCGGAATTCTAAGAAACAAAGTCTTTGATGAAAACTTCTTACTACTCGAAGTAAAGATTAACTCAGCCGAATTATTTTCCTTATCTAATTTTAATTGAAACACACCTAGTTGATCGACCCGTAAAGCATCACCATCTTTTTTTAATTGATCTAAAATTTTTTCCTTAAGAATATCAAAAGCTAATTCTTTCTCTGAGGAAGAAACGCCTATTAATTCGGCACAATATTTTTGAAGTTCTTCTTTATTCATTTTCTTTAGAATCTAAAATCTATTCCCGCTTTGAAATCAAACGGAGATTCGAGATAACCTAACCAAAGATAATTATCTCTATTAAGCAAATTATTCAGATGCAATGTAAAATCAAAGTTTTGGGTTAATGAATATCTAAGCATTGCACTCAAATTTATGTAATCATCGAGTAAAATGTTATTCCAATAATCCGCATAAGTATCCTTTAGGTACTTTATTTTAAATTCTGCGGAGAAACCGAAATTAAAATTGTAACCATAAGCTGCTTCCAAATATATTTTCGGATGATACGGAAGTATCAGCGAGTATTTATTTTCAACAATTTGGTATTTTGCATCGCCGTAAAACCAACCGAAAGGACCTAAGTGATATAATGCATTTGCAAATACCGAATATTCAGTAACATCATCATAATTGCTTACAAAAAAACTTTCAGTGAAGCCTGGCACGTTGTCAAAACTAAAGTCGGGGTTATAAAAATAAGCATTATCAATCTTTGCGTATCTGCCGCCTACAGTAAACTCATAATATTTTTTGAAACCGAACTTCAGTGAGAGTTCTATATTTTGCTTATAGATTTTCAAGTTATTATCAAATGCATGAATTGCTCCGCTGTAATCTTCGGCTTGATAAACATATGTGTAAGGATTTTCATTTAGAAAATCTTTATAAGTTTTGAATTCGGCGTAAGGATTATATCTTGCGGTCAAAACAAGTAAATTATTGATATTGTATTGCACTTCACCCCAGGGAGTTATTAAATCTTCGGAATTATTTCTGAAGTGAGGTAAATTCCCGTCAATAAAATAATCTTTGAGATCAGCTTTATAGTATGCTGCACCGGCTCTCAATAAAAAGTCAGAATTTATACGATACTCGATTCCACCGCTAAGTTTATAAAATTTATAATTCTCTTGAATTGATTTATCTACAATTTGATTTTGGAATTTACCGCCAATCAGCAACCCGAAATTATCTAACATTATCCTGGTATTTCCTTCAAATAGATAATTCATTTCTTTGGCGTTAGCATCTTTAATATCGAGATAATCACCGCCAAACTTAAAATTGTATTTAAAATTTTCATTGATATAATTTTCCAAAGAAATAATTGCCCCCACAAGCTGTGTTTCTCGTGTCGATGGAGGAAAAATGGGATTAATTCGGTATTCACTAAAATACTTATATTCTCTTCTAACAAAACTCGCATTAACATTTAAGATTGAACCGGGCAGAAAACTTGAGTGCCGATCGATATAAAATTCTGAGCCAAGATTTATACCGGAAACATTATAATCAGCATAATCAACATAATCTCTTTGGTTCGTACCCCAAAGTTTAGAATAAAATTTACCGACTCCGAATTGTTCCGAAAAATACAACTTCCCGGTTGGCAGAGTATAATTACCTGCACCTAAAATCACTTGAGCTTTATAGTTTTGTTCCTTTGGTAAAATATCAGCAATTAATTGCGCCGGTTTAGATACCATAGATAGAGAAAATTGTTCTGACGAAAAAGTAGGAAAGAAAAATTCTTTTGAAAGAATTGTAACCGGTTCGGCTTTGGATTTTTTCATTACCGGTAATTCAACTCTTTGTTGACCGGTAATTACAAAGTCGGGTAATTCGATGCTTTGGCTCTGCCCATCGCTTTGAGCAAAAATACAAAACGGAAGTAATGCTGTTAAAATTATTTTTTTCATAAGTTATTCAATTTTGTTCTAGCTTCTCTCGCCCATTCATTGTTCTGATGTCTCGATAGTACCGCCCGGTACATATCCCGCGCATTATTT
>CAYLVF010000164.1:0-6183 GCA_964387045.1 uncultured Melioribacter sp.
CAGTTAATGATGATGCACAATATTATTTAGGTCTCACATATTTCCGAAGAGGACAGTATTTGTTAGCCGCTTATGAATTCAGTAAACTAATCAGAGATATTCCTGCAAGCGAGTTTGTCCCCGATGCTCAATACATGTTGGCTGAATCATACTACCAGCTATCACCGCCGTTTCCGTTAGATCAATCATACAGCAGGAAAGCGATTGAAGAATTCCAAGCATTTATTGATTATTTTCCTCTCAGTCCAAAGGTAGCGGAAGCAGAGCAAAAAATTAAGGAGATGAATGATAAACTTGCAGAGAAACTTTTTAACAACGCATTGATTTACGAAAAGATGAGTTATTATAAAGCCGCAATCAAATATTATGGTGATGTATATGAAATTTATCACGATACACGATTCGGTCCTTTGGCTTTGTTAAAAAAGATTCAATTAGAAATAAGCCGTGATGAAATTGCATCCGCAAAGAGAGACATCAATAAATTTTTAGCTCAATACCCGGACCATGAATCGAGTATGAGTGTACGTCAACTTGAAGAACAATACATGAATCAATAATGACCGAACAAAAAGTTAAAACCGTTTCCGATTCGATAGTAACTATGACAGAACTTGTTCTTCCGAATCACACTAATCAGCTTGGTAATTTACTCGGCGGTCAGTTGATGCATTGGATTGATATTTGTGCAGCTCTTTCTTCGGCAAAGCATTCTCAACGGGTTTGTGTTACCGCTTCAGTCGATCGAATTGATTTTCATCACCCGGTAAAATTAGGAAATGTAGTAACCTTGAAAGCTTCGGTTAATCGGGTTTTTAATACCTCGATGGAAGTAGGCGTAACGGTTTTTGCCGAAGACCATAGGCAAGGAACAAGAATTCACACTAACACCGCTTATCTTACTTTTGTTAGTGTAGATGATAATACAAAACCAGTTAAAACATTTGATATAGTGCCGCAAACAGATGACGAAAAGAGACGGTATGATGAAGCACTTACAAGAAGAGAAAGACGGCTTTCGCAGCGTAATAAAGATTGTTAAACTCTTTCTTCTTACTCCCTTTTTAGCCGCAACTCTTTATTCCCAAATAAACATAAACGGATTCGTTGAAATTACTTCTTTATCCTCCGCTGAAGATGCATCGATAATCATCTCTGCCGCAATTGATTCTGATTCTGAAAATGATTTCTTATTGACTTCTTCAACTACTCATCTTTATTTACACTTATCCTCCGGCGATTATAAACTCAGAACTATTAAAACACCATACAATATCTCTGCGGTTAAACGTGTCAGAAAAGCATCGGATAAGGAAACTCTATTTGTATTTATCTCTAGAAAGGATAGAGTTTTTGGTACGTTTATTATCAACGATAAAGGCAGACTCGGTTCATTACAATCTGTAAAACTTAATTATTACCCGGATAATTTTATACTTACACGAACCGGGAGGAAAGCATTAATTTTCGGAAATAATTATAATGGACTGACTCTTATCGATGTCGATTTTAAAAATCAAGAAAAACTTGATTTACAGAAAGGGACGCTTATTGAAAATGCTTTGTTTTATGATTTCGATAATGATTCCAACACAGATATTGTTTATTATGATATATTCTCTGAATCCCTTAACATAATAAGAAATGAAAGTAACTATCAGTTAGATAGAATCAACTTTTCGAAATCAATCCCCGGTCTCACCAAACTACGAAAGTATGATTTTGACTTCGACGGTTTTGAGGATGTTCTATATGCAGGAAATGAAGGTATAAAGATATTTTACGGCGATTCCGTAACTACCTTCGAGACCGCTGAATTGCTTATCCGGGAGAACAATATCATTGATTTTCAGGTTGGTGATTTTAATAAAGATGGTTATTCAGATATAGTATACTTGAAAAGTGTTGATAATGAAAATTCACAACTCTTTATCAGTTTTTCTTCCTCTAATAAATTATCAAAACCAATACTTGTTTCCGGAGTTAATTATATCAAGTCGTTCGACGTAGTTGGCTGGCGAAAGAATAAAATTGCTTATTTAACAGGTGAAGGGAGCATCGTAATAATTTCACCTATTAATAAAATTGAAGATACATCCCTCCGGCTTGGTGTAAGTCCACGGAAAATTTTTTCTTTCAAATCATTATCAAATAATTTAGCCGGGTTAGCGGTAATTGATTCATCCGATTATAGTGTTAAGTTATTCTTAAATGCATTAAGAAGTTATTACGAATTCGGGCTGAAAAAAAATCACAGCTCTATTGTTTTTGAATCGATTGATGAGAGTTCACTTGGTATTGCCGCTTTTACCGAAGGATCAAAATTAATCGAATTTATTAAACTAGACTTAACTGATGGTTCAACCTGGTCTAAACAATTCTATACAAAAAACAATATCATTGACCTGATTATAGAAGAAAGAGAAAGTAATCTTCCGGTTATTATTGTTTTATCCGAAGAAAACGGGAAGATTATAATAGAAGAGTTTGAATACAAAAATATAAGATACCAAAAGAGCCAGCCAAACATTTTATTAACCGATATATTAACTGCAAAATTAACGGGACATCGATCGGTAGTTTATGTAAAAGTTTTGCATGAGAATAAACTGGCATTTGGTGAAAAATATTTTAAAGATTCCGATGGAATGCTTTCATATGAAAAAATTATTGATGTGAATTATGCCGAATTGCTGAAGATGAAAATCAACAGTTTTCAATCACACGCTAAAGCAAATTATGTTATCTCTTTTTCTACTTCTACCGGAAATCAAAACTACCTTGTAGTAAATAATGAAATAACTAGAATGAACATTAATAATTTTATAGAAGAAATAAGCGATATTCCGTTTGTAAAAAATCCGTTTTCGAAATGCTATTACAGCGATGGAAATAAAATATATTCGGCAGAATTAAGCTTAAAAAACGGAAGAGTTCAAGCACATAAAGAGATTGCCGATTATACAGGCTCATTTGTAATTGAATTAGTTAACGAAAATTATGGTTATATTTTTATGCTGAATAATAAAATGGGTCTAACAGAAATAAAATTATTGAATGAATAAATCGACTAAATTTCTATTTGCAATATTTTTGTGTACAGTAACAGCAACTGCCCAAAATTTAGATTCACTTTTTTACGTGTTTATAAATGCACATTCTTTTTCAGAGCGGGAGAGTTTAGTAACGGAAGAGAAACCAACGGTAATTAAATGCGGGGTGAATCTCATCTATACATTGAAAGAAAACTTTGACAAACTTTCTTCACACCAGCAAGATGTAATTTCATCAATAATGCAGCGCCCGGCAACTCAAACAAGTATAGTTACTCCGTCAGGATTTTTTCGTGTTCATTACGACACAACAGGGATGCATCGAGTTGAATATGACCTAGCGGAGTTTGCAAAAGCCATTGATTCGGTTTACAGTTTTGAAATTGATTTTCTTGGTTATCCACAGCCGCCTTCCGATGGAACTCAAGGCGGTGATGATAAATATGATATTTATATTCAAGATATCGGTTCAATTTATGGCTGGACGGATTTTGTTACTACATCCAACAGTGCAAGTTTTATGGTGGTTGATAATGACTTTAATGTTCATTACACAAAAGGAATTGACGGGGCTAAGGTTACCTTAGCCCACGAGTTTCATCACGCTATTCAAGTAGGCAGTTATAAATATAGACCCGAAGATAGTTACTATTATGAACTGTTATCTACCAGCATGGAAGAATTTGTCTTCGATAGCATAAACGATTATTATGATTACATTGGTAGTTATTATAACAATCCTCAAGCACCATTCTATGGTACTTATGGCGGCGGTTATGATTTAGCGATTTGGAATATATTCCTTCAGAGTAAGTATGGGTACGATATAATAAAACGCGGTTTGGAAAATGTTGTTATTTTTCCCGCATTAGAAGCAATCGTCCTTTCCATTTCCGAGTACGGAGGATCATTTAAGGAAGATCTTGCTGAATTCGGTATTTGGAATTACTTCACCGGGTCGAGAGCTAAAGACGATAAATATTTTAAAGAAGCAAAATTCTATCCAAAAGTAAAACCGCTTATGAGTATAAATTTCAAACCAACTTCAGAAACTGTTACGGTTAATTCAAATCCGTCTTCCAACAGTTATTTATTGTTTGTTGATGTTTCGCGGGGACTGCCGGATTCGCTAATTGCAATTATTACCAATAGTGACTATCAGTCTAAAGCTCGAACAGAATTTAATTATTCACTCTATTCATTCAATGCAGGCGGTTCTTCGGAAATTAATGATCTTTATTACTCAAAGATAACATCTATTAACAATCAAATATTTTCAGAAAGTGTTATCTTCAATAACGAATTAGCAACAGAAGGACGAACAGAAAGATTAGAAATAGATTATGCTTATCCACAACCCTTCAACTATAATAAACATTCCTATCTTTTCATTCCTGCGGCGGCGGATCTATCAGGCAGATCATCTCTTAATGTATATACCATCAGTATGAATTTAGTTTTTTCGGGTGAAAAGAATATCTTTGCAAGTGATAAAATTGTTGTAAGATGGGATGGCAAATCATTAACAGGAGAAAAGCTTCCAACCGGAGTTTATATCTATGTTACAAAAAGCGGTAACACAGTAAAAAAAGGAAAGCTCGTAATTTATAATGACTAATTACTCACTTACACTCGATAAAGTTAGCAAAATTTTTGGACGGCGATTAGTCTTCAAAGATATTTCACTTCAAATGCATAGCGGTAATGTTTATGGAATTGCGGGTTGTAACGGTTCGGGCAAATCAACGCTTGCAAAAATTATTGCCGGGTTAATTTCACCTTCAAGCGGAAGCATGCTGCACTTATCCGGTAACAAGAAAATTGAAAACGAAAATCTTCATGATTATTTAGGTTTTGTTTCCCCGTATCTTTTTCTTTATGATGAATTTACCGCCGAAGAAAACCTGTATCACTTTGCGAAAATTCGCGGAATAAAAATAAATAGCTCTAAAGTTGATAATTTATTTGAGCTGTTCAATTTGGCGGATAGGAAAAAAGATATTCTTAAAGGCTATTCTTCCGGTATGAAGCAGAGAATGAAATTCATTTTTGCGCTACAACATTCGCCTCAGATATTAATCTTTGATGAACCGACTTCGAATTTAGATAATGCAGGTAAAGATGCAGTCTACAAATTAATTGAAGAAGAAGGGAAAAATAGTTTAGTAATTATCGCATCAAATGAAGAAGTTGATCTATCTTATTGCAGTGAAATTATCGACGTAGAAAAATTTAAGACAGTATGAAAGCATATTCATTATTCAGAAAAGATTGGCAGTCGGAGTTAAGAACAAGATATGCAATCAATGCATTGGCAATGTTCATACTTGTTACAATCAGTGTAATTTTATTTTCGATTGGAACCGAAAAAATATCCGAGTATTTGACAGGCGGTTTGCTGTGGGTTGTGATTTTCTTTTCTGCAATGTCCGGTCTTTCAAGAGCATTTGTAAGTGAAGAAGAACGCGGCACAACTCTAACTCTACAATTAATTGCTTCTCCTTCTACAATCTTTTCCGGTAAACTTTTATTCAATCTCGTTTTAGTTTTCTTAATGAATGTTGCAATAACAATTCTTTACTCCGCATTATTCGAAAGTTTTGTAATAAAAAGTTTTGATCTGTTTCTAATTGCCTTCGTTTTGGGCAATTTCGGAATTGCAATTTCATCAACAATTATTGCCGCAATAATTTCTAAGGCAAGTTCCAAGGGAACGCTTTACCCTGTGCTTTCTTTCCCGATTCTACTTCCACTTATATTAACTCTTCTTGAATTGACAAAATTTGCGATGGATGGCAATTCCATAAGTGATTCCTGGGTAGAAATAGCAGTCCTAGTTTGTTATGATGTTATTATGTTAACTGCTTCTTATCTTCTCTTCGATTTTATTTGGAAGGATTAACTTACGAATATGGCGAAGCGGATAGCGAATTAAATTTAATCGCAAAAGCAACTAGTTGAGCAGGAGTTGTTGCATTTACTTTTTTCATCAGGTTGTGTCTATGGGCATCAATTGTTCTTTTACTTAGATTCATTCTTTCCGCAATTTCGCTGCTCGTATATCCCTCGCTGATGTGATAAAGAATTTGTTTCTCCTTAACGGTAAGAAAAAGATCGGGACCCATTACGC
>CAYLVF010000165.1:0-6045 GCA_964387045.1 uncultured Melioribacter sp.
CGCAGCGATTTCATTTGGCAAAAATAGATGTTGATTATCAATAATTTCGACTGCTTTTTTATAAAGAGATAAATTATCTTTGAGCAGATAGCGTAAAACAATATTAGCGTCTATAATTCTCATGTTTCTCTCTAACTGCTAAACTCCATGCTTGATTTTCCTTTTTGGAAAGATTGCTATCAGCGTATTGTGAAAATACTCCGGCGAGGTTTTTCTTTTCCGCAATATCACTTTCTTTAATCTCATTTATATCAAGTTTTATTTCTACTCTCTTACCTTTAAACTTTTCTAGTTCTTTAATTCTTAGAAGTGAAGAACTAATTTTCCGCTTTATTTTTATAATTTTCATAAGAATCACCTATGGTTTTCTACCGAACAAAATTTAAAGAAATTCAATATCCTTTTTCAACAACTTACTTAAAATCCGACTCTACCATACAGATAATTACAAATTAAAAATGCCAAATTACAAAAGTAAATATATGCTAGTGGTCAGAATGTTTAATAACCTTTTTCGAGTACTTTCTTAAAATCTGAAGTTACCATTATCTCAACTAACTTTTCTAGTTTTGTTTCTGCTTGCCAATCAAGTTTGTCTTTTGCTTTCCTGTATTGGATCAACTATCAAATAGTTTTTTTATTTCAAACAATGTGGAAAAAAGTAATTTTATTCAATATGTATGTACTTTTCTCCCCGATTACCCCGACAAAATGCATCGGGATACAAAAAACGTAAATACATCGGGACAGGCTTGATAGAATCCCGATACAAAACAACGGGATGCAGAAAACGCAAAGAACCAAAAGTTTCCCGCTGAAAAACAGCCGGGACAGGCCCCTTGAAATAAAAAAAAACAAAGGCATTTCACGGGACAGGCAAGGCTGCAAAAAATCGTCTAAAACTGTTCACGCTTTCGGTGAAAATTAAACTCCTCATCCCGAAAATCCTTAAAAAAAATGTAACGGGATTCGTCAAACCCGCCTTGATCCGTTAGCTAACGGATTATCCGCCTTCATTAAAATTCAATTACGGCGGACAGGCGGCGGGCAGGCAGAATTTTCTTTTACCCCGTCAGAGCCGGGCAGGCGTTTCGCTCCATTGAATTTTTATACATCGATTCTTTTTAGGCCGTATATCTTTAGAAGATTTAAAAAACTTTATAGCTAAAACCGGTGGAGAGGTCGTCTAGGCAGACTACTTCGTGGTTTTTGGACAGGAAATAATCTACAAGATTGCTTCCAATAAAGCCGGCGCCACCAGTAATGAGTATTTTCATAAATGATTGGTTACCTGTTCTTTTCTCTTGAAAGAATCCCGATACAAAACAACGGGATGCAGAAAACGCAAAGAACCAAAAGTTTCCCGCTGAAAAACAGCCGGGACAGGCAAGACTGCAAAAAAAATCCTAAAATTATTCTGCATTTCGCTGCAGAAAAATAACTCACTTCGTTCAAACCCGCCTTCATCCTAACGGATTACGGACGGGCAGGCAGATTTTTCTGTTCATCGCTTCATTTCGAATAATTTCTTAACGGATTTTTTTTGAGGTCGTTTATTTAATTTCTTTAAGTTAACTAATTATTGCTAATCAAACTCTTAAGGTCGATTCTTTTTAGGCCATATATTTTTAAAAGATTTAAAAAACTTTACAGCAAAAACCGGTTGAGAGGTCGTCGAGACAAACCACTTCGTGGTTTTTTGACAAAAAATAATCTACTAGGTTACTTCCTATGAAGCCCGCTCCTCCAGTAATCAATATTTTCATTTCCTATTCCCCGATTTTAAGATTATCAGTTTCTTCACTCTCTCGGCCAATGGAATAAGAATTGAGCAGCATAAAGTAATTGCTAAGACGTTTTTTAATAAACATTTTACCATAGTAGGTTTTAAAATACTTCTCTCGTTTAAGAGCATCCTTTTTATCCAAACAGCCTTCGAAATAAATCAAGTCTAAGGGTCGTCTGTGTTTGGTTGACACTACCTGTCCTTTATTATGCTGCTCAATTCTTAATTTTAGGTCTTCAGTATAACCAAAATAAAGTTTTTTATCTATTTTGCTTCTCAGAACATATGTATAGTAATATTTCATTTCAAAGACCTAAAATTATTCCATCGGGCAAGCCGGCTCCGCCAGTAACTAAGATACGCAAGGTAAACTCCAAGAATGAATGAATGCTTGCATGGATGAATGATTACCAAACATCGTATACCTCATCAGATTCCTTCAAAATATAATCATCTTTCCATTCTTTTTTATCAATCTTTTCAATAATTATTTTGTTCATTTTGATCAATTTATTTTCAAGTGAATAGTGTTTGGTATCATATTCATCAAACCATTTGCGCTCAATATCATCTCCTTCGAAGAGGGAAAACACTTGAGAATAATTTTCTGCTAAGGATGAAAGCGCAATAGTATTGAATTGAATATTTTCTTTTAGTCCCCGTCTACTATAGCCTTCAGCGATATTTGAATGACAAGAAAAAATTGAATCTTCGACTTGTGCTCTGACTTTGTAGGGAACTTCATTAAGTTTCCGAATTTTAGTTTTAACGAAAACATATAATTCGATAGCCTCTTGCCAAACGATTAATTTACGATAACCTCTGTTGATATTTTTATTACGGTTTATAATTTCTTCATTCATTTCATTCTCCGAAAGAGTCCTATGGCCACTCATTCATCAATTCAAAAGTTTTATTTAGCACTGTATTTCCTTTGTGTCCGCTTGCAAGGAAGTGGTCTACTAGGTTGCTACCGATGAAGCCGGCTCCGCCAGTAACTAAGATACGCAAGGTAAACTCCAAGAATGAATGAATGCTTGCATGGATGCATGAATGTATAGTCGCATGGGAAGCAATTTATTTACACTCAGTATCATCTATCATTAATTCGATTACTTTTTCAAAATCGAATTTTGCTTTCCAATTTAATTTTTCAGCTTCTTTGAGTTCTTCGCTAGAGACTTCGAGCGTTCTATCGTGCCCGTTTTTAAGTTCTTCAATTGTTTTCGTGTTTTGTTTCTCAATTTTTCATTAATATATCGAACATGGTTACTTAATTTCTTTAAGAATCTCATTGAATATATTTTCATCTACCCAAAATCCGATGTCGTGTAATTTTTTATAGAGTTCATTACTATGGTTTATTGTAATACTCTTACTTTCGGCTAATTTTTTAATTATTCCCAGGGTTCCTTTGACATTTAGTCCTAAACTAAGCGCTTGTTTCCTGGCGCTTGAATCATCGAGTATAGCGAAATCTATATTTAATTCGACAGCTAATGCTATTGCTTCGGACTCTCCTTTTCCCAGTTTATTACTTAATGCATTTTTTAGATTCTTTAAAGATGTTTGTTTTACTGTAAGATCGCTTGAAATAATAAGTTGATTAATTTTAGAATTAACTTCATCATCTCTTTCTGCTATTTCTTCAACAACTGCTTCCGGAATAAAAATATCATCGAATAATGAGAGCGCTTTTTCCAAGTAACTCAGTTTAGAAAGAAATATTAATGGTGAAGTGTTAAAAACAATACGCATTTACCAGTTTCTCTCTATACTTACATCATCTTTTTGGAGGTAAGAGTAGGATACTCCGAGACTTTCAAGCATTTCGAGTAAAGACTTTTCAGTTAACTCTAAAAGTTCAGCGCCTTTTCTTAAGCTTATAACTCTAAGCGATAATGCACCAACAATTGAAAGGAATAATTCTTTTTTTTCCTTCTCCCGGAAAAGGGGCACTTTTTCAATTATATCTAGTTCTAAATGCATAATATTTTCTCCATCGGTTTAATGGTTGTATGTTGTATAAATATACCAAAAAAAAATTCTATCCTTTATACCAAAATCAGCTTATAAGATTTGGATATGAGCCTGCCCGACTTTGACGGGTATCGAGATAATTTAGCGAATCCGTCAGCGGACGGACAGGTTAGCGTATTTTCGGATTAGCGTCCCGCTAGTCCCGATACAAAACATCGGGATACAAAAATCGTAAAAAAAGCGGGATGTCCCCGACAAGTCGGGACAGGCCCGTCTTCGCCAAAAAACGGCTACGCCGGGACAGGCCCGCCTTCGTTTGAGAGACAACTACGGCGGGCAGGCAGAAGTCAGTATTCGGAATCAGAATCAACTGCGAGTTACAAAAGGGACAACAAAGTTTTGCTACTTGAGATTGCCGCGTCGCTTCGCTCCTCGCAATGACAGTTTCTCAAAGAATAATGTTCAATGATAATTCTCAATGGTAAATGTTGAATTATGATTTACAGATAAGATACAGCTTCGCCTGGTCAGTCACATTGCTGCGAACAATTGTCATTTTAGGTGACAAAATTGAGTCGGATTTTTAATAATGTTTTAATTTGGTTGTAAAAAAACGAAGTCATAAATTTAATCAAAGTCCATTAAGATCAAAAATATATTTTGTGATTATTATAATTTATTATTTTTAATAATACGTTAATATCTGAAAGGGATTTAGAATTTTGGCGAGTTAGCTTTGATTTTACTTCAAAAAGATTTCTTGCTTTGGTCGTTACATCCATGCTAAATTATTTTCTTGTTCTTTTCTCTTGAAAGAAAAGAACCAAAAGTTCAAGACTGCAAAAAAAATCCTAAAATTATTCTGCATTTCGCTGCAGAAAAATAACTCACTTCGTTCAAACCCGCCTTCATCCTAACGGATTACGGACGGGCAGGCAGATTTTTCTGTTCATCGCTTCATTTCGAATAATTTCTTAACGGATTTTTTTTGAGGTCGTTTATTTAATTTCTTTAAGTTAACTAATTATTGCTAATCAAACTCTTAAGGTCGATTCTTTTTAGGCCATATATTTTTAAAAGATTTAAAAAACTTTACAGCAAAAACCGGTTGAGAGGTCGTCGAGACAAACCACTTCGTGGTTTTTTGACAAAAAATAATCTACTAGGTTACTTCCTATGAAGCCCGCTCCTCCAGTAATCAATATTTTCATTTCCTATTCCCCGATTTTAAGATTATCAGTTTCTTCACTCTCTCGGCCAATGGAATAAGAATTGAGCAGCATAAAGTAATTGCTAAGACGTTTTTTAATAAACATTTTACCATAGTAGGTTTTAAAATACTTCTCTCGTTTAAGAGCATCCTTTTTATCCAAACAGCCTTCGAAATAAATCAAGTCTAAGGGTCGTCTGTGTTTGGTTGACACTACCTGTCCTTTATTATGCTGCTCAATTCTTAATTTTAGGTCTTCAGTATAACCAAAATAAAGTTTTTTATCTATTTTGCTTCTCAGAACATATGTATAGTAATATTTCATTTCAAAGACCTAAAATTATTCCATCGGGCAAGCCGGCTCCGCCAGTAACTAAGATACGCAAGGTAAACTCCAAGAATGAATGAATGCTTGCATGGATGAATGATTACCAAACATCGTATACCTCATCAGATTCCTTCAAAATATAATCATCTTTCCATTCTTTTTTATCAATCTTTTCAATAATTATTTTGTTCATTTTGATCAATTTATTTTCAAGTGAATAGTGTTTGGTATCATATTCATCAAACCATTTGCGCTCAATATCATCTCCTTCGAAGAGGGAAAACACTTGAGAATAATTTTCTGCTAAGGATGAAAGCGCAATAGTATTGAATTGAATATTTTCTTTTAGTCCCCGTCTACTATAGCCTTCAGCGATATTTGAATGACAAGAAAAAATTGAATCTTCGACTTGTGCTCTGACTTTGTAGGGAACTTCATTAAGTTTCCGAATTTTAGTTTTAACGAAAACATATAATTCGATAGCCTCTTGCCAAACGATTAATTTACGATAACCTCTGTTGATATTTTTATTACGGTTTATAATTTCTTCATTCATTTCATTCTCCGAAAGAGTCCTATGGCCACTCATTCATCAATTCAAAAGTTTTATTTAGCACTGTATTTCCTTTGTGTCCGCTTGCAAGGAAGTGGTCTACTAGGTTGCTACCGATGAAGCCGGCTCCGCCAGTAACTAAGATACGCAAGGTAAACTCCAAGAATGAATGAATGCTTGCATGGATG
>CAYLVF010000166.1:0-6041 GCA_964387045.1 uncultured Melioribacter sp.
AAAAAAGCAAAAACAAGCTTTATACAAAAATTGCCGAAAGCAAGAACTTCTTACAGAACATATCTGCCGTTATTTCCATTGGCTGTTGAGCAGCTTGATATCTCAAAGTATGATGTTATTATTTCAAGTTCGCATTCTGTTGCCAAAGGTGTTTTGACAAACAGTAAACAACTTCACATCTGTTACTGTCATACCCCAATGCGGTATGCGTGGGATTTATATCATCAATACATTTTTGAAAGCGGTTTGCAAAAAGGAATAAGAGGAGCTGTAGCAAAGTACTTTCTTCACAAAATCAGAATGTGGGATTACATTTCATCTCAACGGGTTGATCACTTCGTAGCCAATTCAAATTATATTGCTAAACGAATTAAGAAAGTTTACGGAAGAGACGCTGATGTAATTTATCCGCCTGTCGATGTTGATAGATTTCAACTCACCAAAGAAAAAGATGATTATTATCTGATAGTTGCACGGTTTGTTCCGTATAAAAAGGTTGATATTGTAGTTGAAGCTTTTTCAATAATGCCGGACAGAAAATTAATAGTAATTGGAAATGGGCCTGATGAAGAGAAAATAAAAATCACTGCTGCAAGCAATATAGAATTCAAAGAATACCAAAGCGAAAGCGATTTAACTAAATTTATGCAGAATGCTAAGGCTTTCATTTATGCTGCAGAAGAAGATTTCGGAATAACAATTGTTGAAGCACAAGCAGCAGGTACTCCGGTTATTGCTTACGGGCTTGGAGGTGCAAATGAAACAGTCATACAAGGTAAAACCGGAATATTATTTCCCGAGCAAACTGTAGATTCATTGATTTCGGCAGTGGATAAGTTTGAAAGAGAATGTGAAAATTATGATTCTGAATTCATACATTCACACGCACTTCAATTTTCGCGGGATGTATTTGAAAAACGATTTGAAGAATATGTTACCGAAAAACTAAATGAACACAAATCATTGATAGAAAATGATTATTGATCAGAAATCGCTGCTTACTATACAGAAAGTATTTGATTTTATCTTTCTGAATATTTCTTTTATACTTGCCGCAATTATTGCCCAGCCGATCGAAGAGTTATATTCAAACCAGCTTCTTTTTATTTTACTACTGCTGCAAAATATTCTTTGGTTTGCTGCCGCAAGTATTGTTAATGCCTATCCTGAGTTCAGCTACAGATCTTTCTCGGATCAGCTTATGATACTTGCAAGAATTTTGATTGTTCAAGTACTCTTTACAATTATGTTCCTTTTCTTTGTTAAAGAAAATTTATTTACAAGAAACTTTGTTCTTTTTTACGGATTAATTCTATTAACACTGATTTATCTTAAAGAATATATTCTTTGGAAGATAATTGATAAACAAAGAAGTAGAGGAAAAAATCTTCGCAACCTTTTAATTGTGGGTTATAACGATGTGAGCAATGAGTTTAAGGATGAAATAATTCTAAATCCCGAGTTCGGTTTTAAATTTATTGGCTATATTGATGAACGAGATTGCCTTCCGGACGGCTTACTTGGTTCGGTAAATGACTTTGAAAGAATACTAGACGAAAAGAAAATCAACGATGTAGTTTACGCTTCATCGCTAGATGATGTGGATTACCTTTCAAAAGTTCAAAAATTATGTGATAAGAATGCTGTCAGATTAACATTGCTGCCCCAAATAAAAGCATTCTCAAATTCAAATCTTGAAATCAACTTTTTAGGTAATTTCCCAGTATTAACTTTTCGGCATAATAGATTAGACCAATTCCAGTGGCGGATTGTAAAAAGAGCGTTTGATATAACCTTTACTATAATTGCTTTGGTTACAGTTTTGTGGTTTGTATATTTAGTCATAGCTATTATCATTAAGATGACTTCAAAGGGGAAAGTATTATTTAACCAAGATCGAATAGGTAAAAACGGCAATATATTTCTGTGCTATAAATTTCGCACAATGCGTGAAGCTGCAAATAATAATCAAACTAATGTGTTTGATGATAGTGAGAGAATCACATCAATTGGAAGAGTATTACGTAAATATAGCTTTGATGAATTACCGCAATTTATAAATGTATTAAAAGGTAATATGTCTGTCGTTGGACCAAGACCTCATGCTGTAAATTACAATAACCTTTATAGCGACATGGTCGATGAAATTAAACTTAGACATAGAGTTAAACCGGGTATTACAGGGTGGGCTCAAGTTCACGGTTTACGGGGTGATGTTTTTGACTTCGAAGAAAATAAAATCCGTACGAAAAAGAGAATTGATTTCGATAATTGGTATATCGAAAACTGGTCGTTGAAACTTGATGTTCAGATAATTATTGAAACCGTGTGGCAGATTATTTCGGGAAGAAACTTAGGTACATAGATGAGTATGATTGAGAAAATATCTTCAATTGTAATTGCCAAGAATGAAGAAAGAAACATAATAAGATGCATTGAGAGTCAGTTAAAATGTATTGATGAAATTATTGTATTGGTTGATGAAACTTCAACCGACAAAACTTTTGAAATTGCTTCTTCCTATGAAAAAGTAATTTGCAAAAGAACTCCATGGAAAGGATTTGCAGAAACTAAAAAGGAAGCTGTGGCTTTATCATCTTATAACTGGATTTTTTGGATTGATGCCGATGAAGAGATTACCGAAGAACTCTCTAATGAATTGATTGAAATAAAGGCGAATGAAACAAAATTCAACGCGTATAAAATTGCCCGGAGAGCTTTCTTCTTGAACAAATGGATTAAACACAGTGGCTGGTATCCCGATTATGTTACACGCTTTTTCAATAAAATTTACGGCAGTTTTGACTATAGCAAAGTTCACGAAGGATTAATTATCGATGGTGATATCGGTACATTAAAGAATGATCTTAATCATTATACCGATCCAACTATCACACATTATTATGAAAAATTTAATAATTACACTTCACTTGCCGCAGAGGATATGAAAAGCAAGGGTCGTATTGCCACCGTATTCGATATTCTTTTAAGACCCCCGTTTAAGTTTTTTAAAATGTATATTTTTCAACTCGGTTTTCTTGATGGTATTCACGGTTTCATTTTAGCCGGATTTTCTTCTGCGTATGTTTTCACTAAGTATTGCAAATTGTGGGAGTTAAATAGGGAAGAATAGATTTATGTTAATCGGCATTATTCCAAATATCGAAAAGAAGAACACTTTTAGGATAGTAAATTATTTTCTTCAACTGCTTGAAGAAAATAATATAGACTATATATTCAGCGAGCACCTTTTGCTCAGTAAATCAAAACTTCGTTATAAAAACAAAAAAGCCGAATTTAGATCAGTTAAAGATTTGGGTAAAATGGCTGATTTTATCGTATCATTTGGCGGTGACGGCACAATGTTAAACACTGCTTACGATTTAAGGGGTTCGAAAGCGCCTATAATAGGCTTGAACCTTGGGAAACTTGGATTCCTAGCTGAATATGAAATGAAAGACGTGCCTCAGCTTGTTAAAGAATTAAAGGAAAATAAATTTCTCATTGAAGAAAGAATTGCATTAAAAGGATATAATACTGCGAAGAAAGAAGAAGAGCTTTATGCAATAAATGATTTGGTGATTGATAAAGGAAGATGGCCTAAGATGATCGAATTAACCGTTAAGGTTGATGATGATTATGTGGCTACTTTTGTAGCTGATGGAATTATTGTCGCAACTCCAACAGGTTCAACCGGGTATTCTCTTTCTACCGGAGGACCAATTGTAAATCCTAAGGCAGATGTAATTACTATTAGTCCGATTTCGCCTCATACGTTAACTATGCGTCCCCTTGTGCTTGCAAGTGATCAGAAAATTGAAATTGAAGTGCATTCGGCATATGAAAATGTTCAAGTTAATTGTGACGGACAGCGTGTTTATTATTATGAATCTCCCGCTATAATTGAAATTTATAAAAGTGATATACCGGTTAAATTAGTTCACTCTAACAGAATAAGTTATTTCGAAATTCTCAGAAACAAACTAATGTGGGGATTGGATGTCAGAAAGAATAACTCTACAAAAAAAGAGTAGCGTTGCGGTACTATTTTTTCTGTTGATAATACTCTCCTCTACTCAGACAGCCCAAGACGGTATCATTGTTGTTGACGAAACATCAAACCAACGTATACCGCTTGGTAAATTTGACCGATCAGTTTTTCTTGATTCCAGTTTTGTAGAATGGTTTACCTATGAATATGACTTATACTCTGCCGATGAAAATGTTTTGCAAGTACTTAAAGAGCAAATAGACGGTTTACATATTAAAATTGTTATGGGTACTTGGTGCAGCGACAGCCGAAGAGAAGTTCCCCGGTTTTACAAGATTTTAGATGAACTCCGGTTTGATGAACAAAATGTAGATTTAATTTGTGTAGATAGAGCCAAAGTAGGATTAAGTGATGAAGTTGACGGGCTTAATATTAATCTTGTGCCAACATTTATTTTTTACACAAACGAAATAGAGGTAGGCAGAATTATTGAAACGCCCGACGTTACATTGGAAATCGATTTTGAAAGTATTTTAAAATAAAAAACCTCCACACGGCATCATGTGAAGGTTTTGTAGTAATTCTACTCATTAATTATTTGAAGCAGTAAGTTCGGCAGTTTGGATATCTTCGATTTTCTTATACTTTTTAGGAGCTTTAGTCTTACCGTTCCCGTTATTTTTGTTTACATCAATTTTTACTTCACCGCTGCTCTCGATCTTTTTATGATCCTTAATTTCTCTATAAACATATACTTCATTTTTGTAATTACGGAGCACAATTCTATCTTCATCTTGATGTAAAACATAATTCGGGATTAACGGAATCTTACCGCCGCCGCCGGGTGCATCTATTACAAAATGAGGGATTGCTAGTCCGCTTGTGTAACCACGCAGTTTATTCATTATATCCAAACCGGTTTGGATGGATGTTCTGAAGTGACTTGTACCTTTTGTTTCATCAGCCATGAACAAGTAGTAAGGTTTAACACGAATCTTGAGAAGCTTTTGAAATAACTCCATCAAAACTTCGGCATTATCGTTTACGCCCTTCATTAATACAGCCTGGTTTTGAACAGGGCAGCCGGCATTAGCAAGCATAGTGCAGGCTTTAGTACTTTCCTCGGTAATCTCCCAAGGGTGATTAAAATGAGTGTTTATATATATTGGATGATATTTTTTTATCATCTCGCATAATTTCGGTGTGATTCTATGCGGAAGAACACAAGGCATTTTTGTTCCGAGTCTGATAATCTCAACATGGGGAATTGATCTGAGCCGCTGCAAGATTTTTTCCAGCATAGTATCTGTTAACATCAACGGATCACCGCCGGAAAGAATTATGTCGCGTATCTCGGTGTGCTGCTCTATATAATTAAAAGCTGATTCCAATTCTTTCATAGATATCTTACCGGAATCACCGACTTTTCTTTTTCTTGTACAAAAACGGCAATACATTCCGCATTGACTTGTAACAAGAAAGAGGCATCTATCAGGATATCTATGAGTAATATTGGGAACCGGGCTCATTGCGTCCTCGTTTAGAGGGTCTTCGAAGCCATCCATATCATCTAGTTCTATTCCGTCGGGAACACATTGTAACCAGATCGGATCACCGGGATAACGGATTAGGCTAAGGTAATATGGATTAATTCTAGCTTGAAAAAATTCATCGAGGTCTTCGGCTACTTTTCTGTCTATATTGAACCTCTCGATGAGTTGATCAACGGAATGCACGCTGTCGCGTATCATTTGTTGCCATAGTTCCATTGATTGTCCCTTTATTTTGTTAAGTATTTTCCAAATATGATTAGGTTATCATTAACCTTATAAAAATTTTTTATTTCAGCTAGAACTTCATAATTATTTTTTAGATAAAATTTTCTTGTTCCTTCATAACTCGGCTGCGATGATGTTTCGGCTAATATCAAGGAACCTTTTTTTTCTAAAACAAATTCTTCAGTGTGTCTTAAAAGTTTTTTCCCGATTCCTTTGCTTTGATGTTTCGTATCAATAACAATCCAATAAAGATCAAAAGTACCTTCGGTCAT
>CAYLVF010000167.1:0-6008 GCA_964387045.1 uncultured Melioribacter sp.
TCGGTCTTGAATATTTCGGCAAAAAAGGGAGGTGCATTCTCATTTGAATAACCGGCTGATCCAAGGTAAAAAGATTTTTTTTGATTGCTTTTACGGTTCGAAAAATATGTTACAAGTGGGTATTTGTTATCATCGGAGACATTTAGTAAAATATCTGTTCCATAGTATTGAGTGAAATTTGCGGGAGCAGTCCAAGTTATTCCTTCATCGGCAGATGTTATATATGCAATGTTTGTTCGAGTATATTTTTGATCATAAATACTATTCTCATTATAAACAATCCAAAATTTTGAATCACCCGTAATTACAATCTCGGGGTTGAAAATGGTTGATGATGATGAAAGAATGGTTCTTGGCGAATTCCAAATATAATTTGCAAGATTCATTTCCCGAATAATTAGATTATACTCTAGCACATCTTCCTGATCAATATAAGTTCCGACCAAAGTATTTGTTTTACTTGAGTACTCAAGTGATAAATTATTAACTCTTTCAAAGAATTCAAACATCTCCCAACTCAACCCGCCATTATCTGATTTATAGATAAATGTTCCGTATGAACCGGAATCAGGTTTCGAATCAAAATAAGAGAGAAAGTATTTGTCATCTGTGACTCTGCATAGATCAAAATCAGTTTTTCGAAAAACCGGCAAATCGGTTCTATATAATAATTTGTCGTCACTTGTAAATTTCCAGACTGCAAGCGGACCTAACCTTGTTATAATACCATCTTCAAAAGGTTGGGCAAAAATTAGGTAACTGCCGTCACTGTTTAATGAAACATCAAAGCTAAATCTAATTTTCGGATTTCGTGCACCTTCTAATTCATGAATAAGATTAACATTTTTCCACGTCTCTCCGTTATTACTGCTTTCTAATTTGATAAATCCAATTCTAGTATAAAAGAAAGCGATTAAAGTATTATTATCCCGCATAATTTTTAGTGAAATAGAATTTTCTTGATGCTGATCTTCTAAAGTTGTTTCAATATCGAATTCACTTAGTAGATCTATAAAATCTATGTCGGTTATTTCAGGTATCTGCGGATAAATGTTAATAACTAGAAACAATAATATTATCAGATATGATTTCATTTGGATTTTCATTTTATTTTAAAATTATCATTTTCTTTGTTTGAATAAAATTACCTGCACTTAAACGATACAGATAAACACCACTAGCAAACTGCGATGCATCGAAAGTTATTTCATAAGTGCCTGGAGCTTTTGGTTCATCAACCAACGTAGTTACTTTTCTTCCCAGTATGTCATAAACAATTAATTGTGTTTGTAGTGGACGAAAATTTTCGTCCACTACACCTATTGTATATTTTATTTTTGTAGCTGGGTTAAACGGGTTAGGATAGTTTTGAGACAAATTAAATTGTGTCGGTAATTCTTCTTGTTTGTCTTCTACATTGACAAGCGTACTGAAATTTCTTTCATATTCTTCATGTACATACTGAGTAATTTCTCTTGCGCGGTCAATTGAGTTAAGATGATCGATTCCTCTACCGACGACATATGCAACAATAATATCCATCGGTTCATTTTTAACAAGAGTAAATTCACCGGTGCTTGCCTCCGTTCTTACATCTTCAGCAAATTTAAAAATCCAACCAGTGTTGGTAACCGGATCACCACTGAACCAAAATAGAGGATTTACGGCGTCACAATTAACATTACCATGTACTTCCCCGTAAGGAGATGTGCAAGGGTTCATTTCATTCCCATCAATCATTAATCCTTTCATATAATTTCTTGCTTCACGTGTGTTACTTGGATCTCGTAAATATGAATCACCACCAATATGTCCGGTGAATGCAGTCAAACCTGAATTCTTATATCCTTGATAGGATATTTCGCCTAAAGCAGGTCCCATTCTGTTATATCCTACATCATCCGGATTATCTGTTTTAACTAATGGCCCTTGTGTTATTACTTTATATATTGCAGGCGGATTAGAACCAAAGAGATCATCCGCACCTCTATTGTAAATAAACCCGGCATTTAACAATGTATCACTTCCAAACTTGTCATCCGAATGATTACCGTTATCTACATCAGCCCACATAGAAAAGATAACGTCTGTAAGCGAATCAGGCTCGGAAGGAATATCAAGTCCTTTATACAAGATCGAATATCTAATAAAAATTACGTCATCGAGAATAGTATTTTGATTTGAAGCAAAAACAGTTTGACGGATTTCTATGCCAAGCGGGTTTACGGTATTCCATCTTCTTTGACCGGCGGGTCTGCCGTCATTATAAACTGTAAAGAACGAAGCATCGTATAAAATATCCGGTTTATCTTCATTCGGATCCCAAACACCGTTACTATTTTTATCAACCGGATCATAAATTCCGTCGCCATCACCGTCATAAAAATAAGCACCTTGTTCAACTGCTTTTCTCCAATTCTGCCATTCAGCTCCAAATGGCGTATCCGATGCTCGGACTGAATAAACAAGATTATCAGGATCATCCGCAGTTGAGCCGACATTACCCGGTAGATAATCTTCTATTAATGATGCAGAAGCAACAGCGTTAGCCCATAAATTTGAGCCGGCATAACCGGAAAGCCAAAAACCCGATGAGAAAATAATCACTTTATTGTCGTACAATGCGTAGTTTGAGTTATTATATGATGGACTAAAACTAATGTTGAAATCTATTGCAGATTGATTGGCATTATCATCTTCAACAATCAATTTTAATTTCTTTATAACAGATGAGGGAAGATTGGCTATTGTTCCATCATTCTTAATCGGGAAAAAAATATTATTAATGTCAACCCCAACCGAAGGAAGAGGTTCGGTAGGTTCAAAACTCTCAAGAAATGCTCCGTATATATTATCTCCGGCTAAAGAATCACCATGGTTGCCATCGTCATATAATTGATAAACTTTCCCGTCTAGTTCTAATTCGACTTTTGTTACTTCGGAATCGTCCACAGCAAAAACTCTGATACTATATTCTTTACCGAATTTTACTGAAGAAGGTGAACTGATCCAATATGCAAGTGGTGGTGCCGGGTCTTCGGTCGTTGTAAGTAAACCGAGATAGGTATCATATATATCAAATTGAGACCGGTTGGAAAGAGATAGTACAAAGAGTTTCCCATTCAAATAAATCAAATTAGATATATTGTCATTCCCAATAAATTTTGTATAACGAAAACTTTCGCTCCAAGTAATACCTTGGTCTTCACTAAGAATGTAATGAATATCAGATTGAAAAAACTCCGACAAATTGACCGGATGGAGTTGTTCGAATACAACATATATTTTTGAATTATCCGAATAAATTGAAGCAATTTGAATTTTTTCTGTTGACGAATATATTTCAACAGGGGAATACCAAGTTTCACCATCATCTTCGCTTAGAAATAAGTAAATGGAATTTTCATTTTGATCAATAAATACGGAATAAATAGTTTCATTGAAATAATTGAGGGAAAGGGGATTGGTTTGCTTTTCAATTTCGGGGAAATACTTTTTATCACTCCATGTTTCACCCAAATCATTACTTATAAAATAATAAACCTCATCTTGCGAATTTTTAATAGATGCAATAACTATTGATCCGTCAATTAACGACAAGTCAATTTGCGAACCGCCGACCGCTAATGTAATTCCCGTTTGCTCAAATGAGTTGGAGCGTAAATTATAGGTGTATAATTTTAAATTGTTTGGGAATACTACATATCCGAATAAAAAATTCCTGTTGCCGATATAGATAATGTCCATACTTTTCATCGTGGATGAAATTAATCCAAGAGCACCGGTTTTTTGTAGAAGTGTCCATGTTGCACCGTTGTCAATACTAAAATCAATACTGATTTCTTGCGACGACGGCATTCTATAAAAGTAAAATAGTGTGTCGGCAATTTCAAAAATGTGTGAACGTTCAAAATCAGTTGCTGCTTTTTGCTCAATTGAGATTTTAGTGAGGTTATCAATTTGTCCGAATCCTGTTGAATAAAAAAGCAGTAAAAGAAAAATTATCTTTTTCATTTCTCTATCTCCGCGCAATGTTATTTAATATTTATCTGATCAAAATCATCTTCTTTGTTTGTGCAAAATTACCCGAAGTCAATCTATAGAGATAAACACCGCTAGCTAATTGCGATGCATCGAATGTAACTTCATATGTGCCGGGAGCTTTAACTTCGTTTACAAGAGTTTTTACTTTACGACCAAGAATATCATAAACAATTAATTGAGTTTGTAGTGGACGAAAATTTTCGTCCACTACACCTATTGTATATTTTATTTTTGTAGCTGGGTTAAACGGGTTAGGATGATTTTGTGATAAGTAAAATTGTGTTGGTAAATCTTCATTGTTGTTTTCAACACTTGCAAGCGTGCTGAAATTACGTTGGTATTCTTCATGAACGTATTGAGTAATTTCTCTTGCGCGTGTTATTGAATTTAAGTTATCTGATCCTCTTCCGACAGCATAAGCAACGATAATATCCATCGGTTTATTCTTAACTAAAGTAAATTTCTCCGAACTCGTCTGATCAAAACAATCACCCCCGGAGGTTGATATCCAACCATAGTTATCTTCAGGGAAACCGTTGAACCAGTATTGAGCATTAACATCTTCACAACGAATCTCACCAAAAACATCGCCGTAAAAGAAATTGCAAGGGTCAACTTCTACTCCATTAGATTTTAAACCAAACATATAATTTCGAACGGTCTCAACTGAATTACTTATCGGCATAATATCACCGCTATAAATATTAACATATGCCCCCAATTTGCTGTTTCGATATCCGGGATACTCAATTAAACCCATATGAGGACCTTTCTTATTATATCCTTTGTCGTTTGGATTAGATTTTACTAAGGGCCCTTGAACAAAAACCTTAAAAACTGCCGGGGAGTTCACTCCCCATTCTTCATCTACTTTATCAAAATTATAGGTATATCCGGATTGAAGGGTAGTATCAGAGCCCCCGGTATCATCTTCGTGAGAATATAAACCAATATCGGTATCAGTCCAAATTGAAAAAATTACATCAGTTAATGAGTCGAGGTCGGTGGTTTCACCAAGTCCTTTATAAAGAATTGAGTATTTAATAAAAACAGCAGTAGCCAATTCCTCGTTTCGGTTTGATGCGAAGATAGTTTGTCTTATCTCAATTCCTAACGGTTCTATAGTATTCCATCTGCGTTTTTCAGATTGGACACCGTCATTATAAACAGTGAAGTATGTTTCATCATAAAGTAATCCGGGTCTGTCCTCATTATTATCCCATTCGCTATTGTTGTTATGATCAATCGGATCATAGTAACCATTACCGTTACCATCATAGAAATCTGCACCGAGTTCTACGGCATCAGTCCATTTTTGCCAAGCATCACCGAATGGAGGATCGTCCTTACTAATTGAATAAATTATATTTTTTTCATCAGTTGGATCGCCGCCGATTAAACCTGACTGATAATCTAAAATCAAACTACTCGACAGCACTGCGTTACCCCAAAGCAAAGAGTCTGCAAAACCAGTTAGAGCAAATCCACCGCTAAATAAAAACACATTGTCGTCATACCTTCCAAAGGCTCCCGAAGAGCCGTAATTTACATCTGCTAGAATACCTTCATTATTAAAAGGGAGATAGATATGGTTGATATTAATTACGGAGGCAGTCTGTGCTTCTAAAATGGATATTAACAGAAAAAATAATGTAATTAATTTTTTCATTGTTAAGCTGCTCCTTAGCTGTTGTATATCCTAATTTCTACTTTTAATTACGTCAATTGTCGTTATTTGAGTACCATCATTTTCTTGGTTTGACTAAAAGAACCACTCGACAATCTAAACAGGTAAACACCGCTTGCTAACTGCGATGCATCGAAAGTAATTTCATAAGTGCCGGGCGCTTTCACTTCGTTTACAAGAGTTTTTACTTTACGACCAAGAATATCATAAACAATTAATTGAGTTTGTAGTGGACGAAAATTTTCGTCCACTACACCTATTGTATATTTTATTTTTG
>CAYLVF010000168.1:0-5914 GCA_964387045.1 uncultured Melioribacter sp.
AAGCACAAAAGCTTGGTGGTTTAGCAGCTTTTATTGATGCCGAAAATGCACTCGATATTGGTTATGCAAAAAAATTACATGTTGATGTAAAGAATCTTCTCATATCGCAGCCCGATTACGGTGAACAAGCTTTGGAAATTGTTGATACACTTGTTCGTTCAAATGCACTCGATATTATTGTAGTAGATTCTGTTGCTGCTCTTGTGCCTCGTGCCGAAATTGAAGGCGATATGGGAGACCCACACATGGCTGTTCAAGCCCGTCTAATGTCACAAGCATTAAGAAAACTTACCGGTGCAATTAATCGTTCAAAGACTGTTGTGATATTCACAAACCAATTACGTAGTAAGATTGGTGTTATGTTTGGTAATCCCGAAACAACAACCGGCGGTAACGCTCTAAAATTTTATGCTTCATTACGGTTGGATATAAGAAGAATTGCCGCAATTAAAGACGGTCAAAATGTTGTTGGTAACAGAACTAAAGTAAAAGTTGTTAAAAGCAAAGTTGCTCCGCCATTTAAAGAAGTTGAATTCGATATTCTTTATAATGAAGGTATCAGCAAAGCAGGTGATTTAATTGACTTAGCTACAAGTGCAGATATAATTAAGAAAAGCGGTGCATGGTTTACTTACGGAGAAGATCGTTTCCAAGGAAGAGAACAATTTCGCCAATTTTTAATTGAGAATGAAAATGTTTTTACTAAGCTTGAATTAGAAGTGAAAAAACATCTGGGAATGTCATCCGATCAAATTAAACCGGAAGACTCTAAAGAAAAAGAAGATAAACCGGCAAAAGGTAAAAAATAAATTGAATGAGAATTCTATCTCTCGTTAAAAAGAATAATTATGTTACCGTAACTTTTGACAATGATGAAAAATTAAGGCTGCACTATGAAGTCGCCGTAAAGTGCGGTCTTAGGAAAAATGATGATCTTTCCGAAGAAGAAATTAAATCGATTCAAAAAACCGAAGAAAAATTTAATCTAAAAAATTCTGCGTTGCGACTAATTTCCCGAAGACCCCACTCGTCATTCGAACTAAGAGTGAAACTTCAGAAAAAGAATTTTAATAAAGATGATATTTCGGAAATAATAAAAGATTTTTTAGCAAAAGGATATTTATCGGATAATGATTTTGCGGAACGATTTATTGATGAAGGAATAAAAAAGAAAAAAGGTTTGATGAAAATAAAAGCTGAACTTTTTTCAAAAGGTGTTTCAAGAGAAATTGTGGATAGTGTTTTGTTAAAATTTGATGATGTTCCTCTTCTTTCGAGTAACGCCAAATTACTTGCGTTAAAAAAAATAAATTCGCTTAATCACAAAGAACTTGCTCCACAACAAATAAAGCAAAAACTTTATTCTTACCTTGGCGGTAAAGGTTATTCTTCAGAAATAATTAGAGAAGTAATCGAAGAATTAGTGCAAGAAGAGTAACACAAAATTTGATAAAATCTTCAAAAGATTAGTAACTTTACCAATTCAAATTTTCACAGAAAAGGAAGCAAACAGTGCAAAAATTCGTAGGTGTTGACTACTTTAACATAGAAGACCTTCTTACCCAAGAAGAAATTTTAGTTCGTGATTCTGTCCGTAAATTTGTTGATGAAAATGTTATTCCCGTTATAGAAGATCATTATCAAAAAGGCACATTTCCAATGGATTTAATTCCAAAACTTGGTGAACTTGGTGTATTTGGAATGACCTTTCCGCAAAAATATGGTTGTGCAGAATTAAATAACGTTGCATATGGTCTTGCAATGCAAGAACTTGAAAGAGGCGATAGCGGTGTAAGAAGTTTTGCTTCTGTTCAAAGTGCACTGGTTATGTACCCGATTTATACTTTTGGCTCGGATGAACAGAAAGAAAAATGGCTGCCTCAATTAGCAGCCGGAGAGAAAATCGGATGTTTCGGATTAACAGAACCTGACTATGGCTCCAATCCCGGTGGAATGGTTACAAAAGCTGTTAAAACAGATGGCGGATTCATTCTCAATGGCGCAAAGATGTGGATTACAAACGGAACGCTTGCAGATGTTGCCGTAGTTTGGGCAAAGCTTGACGGTGTTGTAAAAGGTTTCTTAGTCGAAAAGGGAACCGAAGGTTTTAGCGCTCCCGAGATGAAAGGAAAACATTCTCTCCGTGCATCGGTAACTTCAGAATTAATTCTTCAAGATGTATTTGTACCGGAAGATAATTTATTACCTAAAACCGACGGATTAAAATCTGCATTAATGTGTCTTAACCAAGCTCGTTATGGTATTGCTTGGGGAGTTACCGGCTCAATGATGGCATGTTACGACACAGCTTTGAACTATGCAAAGTCTCGAGTACAATTCAGCAAACCGATTGCAGCTTACCAATTAACACAAGACAAGTTAGTTTACATGCTAACTGAAATTACAAAATCACAATTACTAAATCATCGTTTAGCTGTTTTGAAAGATCTGAAAAAAGTTAAACACACTCACATTTCAATGGCTAAGAGAAATAATTGTGAAAAGGCTTTAGAGATTGCACGTATTGCACGAGAAATTTTGGGCGCAAACGGTATTTTGGATGAATATCCTGTGATGAGACATTCTGCAAATTTGGAATCGGTTAAAACGTATGAAGGGACACATGAAATGCATACTTTAATTATCGGTGAAGATATAACAGGTTTCCCGGCATTCGATAGTTAACAAACAACTCTTTTAGCGGTTTAAATAAAAGGAAATTGAAATGGATTCAAAACGTATTTTATATGAAGGATTGACATTTGACGACATTTTATTATTACCGGCAGAGTCAAAAGTTTTGCCAAGACAAACAGATGTAACATCTTATCTAACCCCTGAGATCAAATTAAATATACCGTTTATCTCAGCGGCAATGGATACTGTAACCGAATCCAACATGGCAATTGCTATGGCTGTTCAAGGTGGAATCGGTATCATACATAAAAATTTATCAATAGCACGACAAGCCGAAGAAGTTGATAAAGTTAAAAGATCAGAAAGCGGAATGATTCATAAACCTATTACGCTCAAAGCTGATCGAACAATTGAAGATGCTCTGGAGTTAATGTCAAAATACAGAATTTCAGGTATTCCAATAGTTGATGACAACAATAAATTAATTGGAATTCTCACAAACCGTGATCTAAGATTTGAACCAAACATTAAACAAAAAGTTTGGGATGTGATGACAAAAGAAAATCTCATCACCGCACCCAAAGGGACAACTTTAGAAAAAGCCGAAAAGATTTTGCAAAAATATAGAATCGAAAAACTGCCGGTTGTTGACAACAATGGGATATTACATGGTCTAATTACTTTTAAAGATATTGCAAAGAAGAAAAAATTCCCCGATGCATGTAAAGATCACCTTGGAAGATTACGGGTCGGTGCTGCTGTCGGTGTTTCATCCGATACAATGGACAGAGTACAAGCATTGGTTGATTCGCATGTTGATGTTATTGTTGTCGATACGGCGCACGGTCATTCCGAAGGTGTAATAAAAACCATAAAGCAGATCAGAAAGAAGTATAAAAATATACAATTAATAGCTGGAAATATTGTCACCAAAGAAGCTGCTGAAGCCTTAATTAGTGCCGGTGTGAATTCTATTAAAGTCGGTATTGGAGCTGGATCAATTTGTACAACACGAGTTATCGCCGGTGTTGGCGTTCCTCAAATAAGTGCTGTTATGGAAGTAGCACAAACAGTTAAAAGGAAAAATATTCCAATAATTGCCGACGGCGGAATAAAACAAACCGGTGACGTTGCAAAAGCAATAGCAGCCGGAGCTGATACTGTGATGATGGGAGGGATGTTCGCCGGTGTTGATGAATCACCAGGAGAGAAAGTTTTGTTTGAAGGAAGAACCTTCAAAGTTTACCGGGGTATGGGTTCACTTGGTGCGATGAAATTAGGCAGTAAAGACAGATATTTTCAGGATATGGAAGATGATATTAAAAAACTTGTACCCGAAGGAATTGAAGGTAGAGTCCCTTACAAAGGTCCATTATCGGAAACAATTCATCAATTTGTTGGTGGTTTAAGAGCGGCAATGGGTTACTGCGGTACAAAAAATATTAAGGAATTGAAAACAAAGAGTAAGTTTGTAAGAATTACTAATGCCGGCTTACGAGAAAGCCATCCACATGATGTTGTGATAACCGAAGAAGCACCAAATTATAGAGTTAAATAGGAATAGATCTCCATATGTTCAAAGTTCTCTTTATTTCGTATTATTTCCCCCCAATGGGATTAAGCGGTGTGCAGCGTTCACTTAAATTTGCAAAATATCTTAAACAATTCGATTGGGAACCGACTGTACTTACAACAGGTGATACTGCTTATTACGCTCACGATTATTCACTTCTTAAAGAAGCCGAGACAGCAGAATTAAATATTGTTAGAGTTGATGGTAGGCATATTAACTCAAAATTGGGAAAGAAAAAAGAAGTTAAAATGCCGAGAGAATTTATTAGAAAAACCCTTAGCAATTTGAGTAAATTTTTCTTTATCCCGGATAACAAAATTGGTTGGTCTAATGCTGCATATATCAGAGCCAAAGAAATATTGTCCAAAGAAAAATTTGATTTAATCTATGTTACTTGTCCGCCGTTTTCACCTTTTATGACGGCGGCTAAACTTAAAAAAGATTTTGGTTTACCTTTATTTGTCGATTACCGTGATTTGTGGAATGGAAATCAGTTTTCGTTTATTCCTACACCTTATCATAAAATAAAACATAAAAATTACGAGTATGCATCACTCAAAGCCGCAGATCGCGTTATTGTAATTAACAGAAGAATTAAGGAACGAATTCTCAAACAATATCCTTTCTTAACCTTTGATGATGTTTCAATTATTCCACACGGATTTGATCCGGAAGATTTTAAAAATGCAGTTAAAATTAAAAAGCCGAATAACAAATTGATTATGACGTATTCAGGGATCTTTTATGAAAATATTACTCCGAAATATTTTATAAAAGCATTTAAACAATTATCAAAAGAAAGACCCGATGTTGCGGCTAATTACGAACTACATTTTGTCGGTTATTTCAGAAAAGAGAATCAAAAGCTTGTTAATAAACTTGGGTTGCAGGAATTCTTCAAAGATTATGGTTACTTAAATCATAAGGAAAGTATCACTCGACTTATTTCAAGTGATGTTTTATGGATGATGGTTGGGGATACTCAAAGTGCCGAAACAATTTCTACGAGTAAACTATTTGAATATTTTGGATCAAAAAAACCGGTATTGGGATGTGTGCCTGATGGTGCTGCGAAAACTGCATTAGAAGAATATGGGGCTTCATTTATCACTCCACCCGATGATATTGACGCTATCTATAATACGTTAATTAAGATTAATGACTTATTCAAGAGAAATATGCTACCTTCTCCCAACGAGGAATTTGTTGATAGGCATAATAGAATAAAATTAACGGAGCAATTAGCAAAACAATTTCAATTTTTTCTTAAGGAAGAATGATGAATGTACTCTTAATTGGTTCGGGCGGAAGAGAGCATGCATTAGCTTATAAAATTTTTGAAAGCAGTAAATTAACCAAACTATTTTGTGCTCCCGGTAATCCCGGAATAGAAAAATTTGCTGAATTAGTTGAATTATCTACTTCTGATTTTGAGCAAATTGTTGTTTTCTCTAAAGAGAAAGAAATTGATTTAGTAGTAGTTGGACCGGAGCAGCCTTTGGTTGACGGTTTAGCTGATCATTTAAGAGCAAACGGGGTAAATGTATTCGGTCCGAATAAAGAGGCAGCAATGATAGAGGGGGATAAATCTTTCTCGAAGGAATTAATGAAGAAATACAAGACTCCGACTGCGGACTTTGAGATATTTACAAAAGATAATAAACAAAAAGCGTTAGACTATCTTAATAAGATAAATTATCCGGT
>CAYLVF010000169.1:0-2470 GCA_964387045.1 uncultured Melioribacter sp.
TCTTGAAGGTGAATATAATGGTTTGGATGCTCTGCGTGTAATTCAAAAACTTCCCGGTTACCATAAAAAACCGATAATTGCTGTTACTGCGTATGTTTTACCGGGCGATAGAGATAAATTTATTGCTGCCGGTTTCAGTGATTTTATTTCTAAACCGGTTTTGAAAGATAAATTAATTGATTCTTTAGAAAAATTATTTTGATTTTAGAATTAAGAATAATAGTCAGTTTTCAATCGTAAATAATAAATTATGATGTGGTTGCAAAAAGAATTAACACTAAAACCCCGTCCTCGTGGATTCCATTTAATTACAGACGAAATTATTTATGGTGTTGCAGATATAAATAAATTCAAGATTGGTATTGTTAATATTTTTATACAGCATACATCTGCTTCGTTATCTATAAATGAAAATGCTTCTCCCGATGTACGAACCGATCTCGAATCATACTTCAATAAATTTGTACCTGAAAATGAAACTTACTACGAGCATAGATTTGAAGGTGCTGACGACATGCCCGCTCATATTAAATCGTCAATTTTGGGAGCATCACTTAATATTCCAATAAAAGATGGACGTCTGAATTTAGGTACCTGGCAGGGTATATATTTGTGTGAACATAGAAATAATAGCGGATCACGCAAAATCGTTATTACAATCTTCGGTGAAATGTATGAATAGGGCAATACTAAATTCACCGATAGGATATTTAGAAATTGCGGAAGAAAATAATGCAATAATTTATATTAATTTCCTAGACAAACTTATTGAATTAGAAGAACATAGCTCTTATTACTTGAAGAAATGTATTGAACAATTAAATTACTATTTTTCCGGGAAAAGTAAGGGTTTCGATCTCAAATTAAATCCGGATGGGACTGATTTTCAAAAGGATGTTTGGAAGGAAGTTATGAAAATTCCCTATGGCTCAACTAAGACTTACCAGGAAATTGCCCATGCGGTGGGAGACCCGGGAGCAGTTAGAGCTGTCGGAAATGCAAATGCTCATAACCCGGTACCAATACTTATACCTTGCCATAGAGTAGTGGGAGCAAGTGGAAAATTGACCGGTTATGCAGGCGGATTAGCAAGAAAAGACTGGCTGCTCAATCACGAATTAACTTTTTCTAATAAAGAAATGCAGCTTGGTTTATTCTAAATAAGGTTGAGAATTATGTAATATGTGTTTTCTCTTCAATCGGTTCACCAATTAATTTATCTGTTGACCATTCAAACGAAACGGTTTGTTTTTCTATTCGAACCTCACAAGGAGCGTAATTACAATATTTGCATAATTCCGGATAACAGTAATCTAGATGAATTCTGACTTGTGCTTCGTAAAAGATTTTATTGAGATCATCAACTATTTCTTCCTCTTCCATGTGAGATTTTTTTATGTTAAAATAGTAGGGGAGAGTAAGATGGAAATCCACAAATATTTTTTCAGCCGATCTCCAAAACCGTAAATGATGCATATCAATCCAATAATCTTTTTTCATTTCTACTAATTTATGAACTAGGCTTTTTAGTGAATCCTTATCTGTTTCGTTCATCAATCCACCGACAGATTCTCGCATAAGTTTGTAACCGGTATATAAAATGTTTAACGCAACACCAATTGCAAAAATTGGATCAAGTAAATAAAAATCTGTTATTATCACAAGCAGCAAGCCAACTACTACTCCAATACTTGTATAGGAATCTGTTAGAACATGCTTACCATCGGCAACCAGAGCTAATGAATGTGTCTGTTTCCCTTTTTTTATCAGGTAAAAACCTAGAAATAAATTTACAATTCCTGCGAAAGCAATAATGAGTGTACCCGTTCCTAATTTTTCAGGAACCGATCCCAAAATAATATCATTAACCGAGGTATATATGATTGTCATAGCCGCGAGTACTATAAGTAAACCCTCAATACCAGCCGAGAAATATTCAATATTCCCATGACCATAAAGATGAGTTTTGTCAGGGGGACGTGAACTTAATATAATACTGTAGAGCGCCATTGATGTAGCCATAACATGAACAACAGATTCGGCAGCATCCGAAAAAATCGCATTCGAGCCTGTTATAAGGTAAGCTGTCATTTTTGCAGCTAACATTCCAAGTCCAACTAAAAGAGAGATGATAGCCGCTTTTTTCTTTAATCTAATATTTTCATTCTCATGCATAGAAAAAATAATTTTTTTTTGTAGAGAATGTAAAGATAATCAAAAACATAGGTACAAAAGGAAAAATTTAATTTTGCATTAAAAAGTAACTATATTCGGCTATTTGAGAAATAATTCTCGAAATATTCTTAAAGATAGGAATAGAATTTAACGTAAACTAAACTTTTATTGCGAAATATATCTCTATTAAAGATGTTTATTTTAACTCAAAAATGGCACATTTATTGTCATTTATATTAAAACGAGTGAGGAATTTAGATGCACAAAAATATATTTGACCAATATCAGGCCAATG
>CAYLVF010000169.1:2480-5870 GCA_964387045.1 uncultured Melioribacter sp.
TTACCTGAAGAAGCTTTGCAAGATGTTGCTAACTTTCTTTGCTTGCCGTTAAGCGGTGTCTATGGAGTAGCAACCTTCTATAATCAATTTAGATTAATTCCTCTTGGTAAAAATGTTATTCGTGTTTGCAGAGGAACTGCATGTCATGTAAAAAATTCTGCAAATATATTAACCTCATTGGAAACAGAACTCGGCATTTACGCCGGGGGAACAACAAGAGATAAATTCTTTACTTTAGAAACTGTTGCATGTATCGGAGCTTGCAGCATTGCACCTGTTATTAATATTAACGAAGAATATTACGGGCGTATTACGGTAAAAGAAATTCCAAAAATTTTAAAGAAATATAGAGCAGAATATAAAAAGAAAACTGCTAATCTAGAATCAGCGAGCGTATGATGAAATCATTTTTGGAAATAAAATTTAATCAAGCGTATCATTCACCTGAGAACCCAATAAGTGAATTTATAACCCATTGCACGGATGAATCTTTGAGTCCATCACAACGAAAAAATATTTTGGATTATAATCGGAGATTGAGATACGAAATTCATGATTTACCAATCATCTTTATTGGTATGGGAACATGCGGACTGGCTTCCGGTGCAGATAAAGTTAAAAAAGCAATTGAAGATGAATTAGCCGCAAAAGAATTAAAAGCCATTATAGTTCCAACAGGTTGTATAGGTTACTGCGCTAAAGAAGTTATTGTCGATATTAAATTACCTGAGGGTGAACGAATTTCTTATTGTGAAGTAACACCGAAAGATGTTCCAAATCTTATCCAATCAACTATTGTTGAGCAAGATGTTTACAAAGATAAATTGCTTGGAACTCATGGAAACGGAGATTCAGGCGTAAAAAGAATCAAGGATATTACTTTCTTCAGAAAACAAAAAAGAGTAGTTCTTGAAAACTGTGGTTTAATTAACCCCGAGTCAATTGATGAATACATTGCAATCGGCGGATTCAAAGCTTTAGATAAAACTCTTCGGTTAATGACACCAAAAGATGTGGTAAATGAAATTCTTGCAAGCGGCTTACGCGGTAGAGGCGGTGGTGGATTTCCGACCGGTAAAAAATGGGAAATGGCTCACAATCAAAAATCCGATCAGAAATATTTGATTTGTAATGCCGATGAAGGTGATCCGGGCGCATTTATGGATCGTTCAATTCTTGAAAGTGATCCTTATAGATTGATTGAAGGAATGATAATCGGATCATACGCAATCGGTGCAGGTGTTGCATATGTTTATTGCCGCGCTGAATATCCGCTTGCAATTAAACGATTACAAAATACTATTGATAAATGTAAAGAATACGGACTGCTAGGCAAAAATATTTTAGCATCAGGTTTCGATCTCGAAATAAAAATTAAAAAAGGTGCCGGTGCTTTTGTGTGCGGTGAAGAAACTGCTCTTATAGCATCAATAGAAGGTAAGCGAGGAATGCCGCGACCCCGCCCCCCATATCCTTCCGATTTTGGTCTTTGGGGTAAGCCAACCATTATTAATAATGTTGAAACATTTGCAAATGTTTCCGCAATAATTACTCGTGGCGCAAATTGGTTTGCATCTATCGGAACTGACTCATCTAAAGGAACAAAAGTTTTTGCATTAAGCGGTAAAATTGAACTGAGCGGCTTAGTTGAAGTCCCTATGGGTACAACATTACGCGACGTTGTTTTTGACATAGGCGGAGGAATTCCCGACGGTAAAAGATTCAAAGCAATTCAAATCGGTGGTCCTTCAGGTGGTTGTTTACCCGAACAAGTTTTAGATACTCCGGTTGATTATGAATCTTTGAAAATGGTTGGTGCAATGATGGGTTCGGGTGGTTTTGTTGTGATGGATGAAGATACATGTATGGTAGATGTTGCAAAATACTTTTTAAGTTTTATTCAAGAAGAATCTTGCGGAAAGTGTGTTCCATGCCGGGAAGGAACTAAAAGAATGTTGGAAATAATTGAAAGGATTCCGGCTTCTTATAGTGGAAATGGAAACAAACTTGCCCAACTACAAAGATTTAAAGGTATAATTCACCTTCAAAGATTGGCAGATGTAATTAAAGATACGTCATTATGCGGATTGGGGCAGAGTGCGCCTAACCCGGTTTTATCCGGTCTTCAATATTTTAGAGATGAATACGAAACACATCTCTACGAAAGAAAATGTGAAGCCGGAGTTTGTAAAGAACTATTAACTTACACGATAGATACCTCAATATGCAATGGATGTGGTTTATGTGCTCGCAAATGTCCGAGTGAGGCAATTTTAGGTGAGAAAAAACATCCCCACCATGTTGTCGAATCGAAATGTATTAAGTGCGGGATGTGTTTAGAGACTTGCCGCTTCGATGCAATTATTGTCAACTAATCTTTAACTGAAAGGTAATCAAATGGTTGAATTGACTATAAATAACATAAAAGTAAAAGCCGAAGAAGGAATGACGATATTAGATTCCGCAAAATCTGTTGGTATCAATATCCCTACATTATGCCACATGAAAGATTTATTTCCAACCGGTGCTTGCAGAATATGTGTAGTTGAAGTTGACGGAATGCGTGGTTTAATTCCGAGTTGTGCATACCCGGTAACAGAAGGAATGAATGTCCATACAAACTCGGCAAGAGTTCGAATTTCTCGTAAAACCATTGTTGAATTATTAGTAGAGAATCATCCACAAGATTGCTTGATTTGTGTTAGAAATAAAAATTGCGAGTTACAAGATTTATCCGAAACTTATGGCATTCGTGAACATAGATTTGTCGGTGAAAAGAAAGATCACGCAATCGATATTTCGAGTGCATCGATGGAAAGAGACCCGGCTAAATGTATTCTATGCGGTAGATGTGTGCGCGTTTGCAATGAAATTCAAAAAGTTGGAGCAATCGATTTTACAAATCGCGGCTTTAGAAGCAACGTCACTACACCTTATAATAAAGGGCTGAACGTTAGTGACTGCATTTTATGCGGTCAATGTATTCTAGTTTGTCCTACTGCAGCTTTACGAGAAAAAAGTCATATCAAAGCAGTTGCCTCAGCAACAAATGATAAATCGAAATTTACTATTGTACAAATAGCCCCGGCAGTTAGAGCAAGTATAGGTGAAGAATATAATCTTCCGTTAGGAAAAAATGTAACCGGCAAATTAATTACTGCATTAAGAAGATTAGGTTTCAAAAAAGTTTTTGATACAAACTTTGCCGCTGATTTAACAATCATGGAAGAGGCTTCAGAATTAATAAATAGAATTAATAACGGCGGATCATTGCCGATGTTTACAAGCTGCTGCCCGGGCTGGGTAAAATATATTGAACAGAATAGACCGAATCTTTTACCTCATGTTTCTTCTTGTAAATCTCCACATGAGATGGAGGGGGCTGTATTA
>CAYLVF010000170.1:0-3190 GCA_964387045.1 uncultured Melioribacter sp.
AATAGTCAAGAACAATCTGAATGCAGAAAACCTTCCGCTTATATGATTAACAAAGCAGCAAATGAAAATAAAATTGATCTATCCAAATCCTATATGATAGGAGACAAAGCATCAGACGTTCTGTGCGGTATTAATGCCGGTGTTAAATCAATATTAATTAATTCAGAATTAATTGCAGAAGAAATAAATAGCTTGAAAAAAGAAGGAAAAACTCCGAATTTTACTGCTAATAATTTTTTGGATGCAGTTAATTTTATCAAGCAGGATTTTAATAAAAGGTGATTTTTTGCAGCTTGTAAAACTTTCCTCAATTATTCTAATTGTTTCTCTAATATTTCTTTCTTGTCAGGATGACCCAACTTCTCTCGGCAGGAATTTTATTGGTAACGAATTAGAAATTATTATTCTCAACAGCGAATCCGATTCGCTAAATCAAAATACGAATTCATATCTTGCAGATTCATTAAGCTTCGGAGCTGCCGGAAGAATTCTCTTAGGAAATCTTGACTATGTTAAATCGACTATGTTGGTGCGATTTGGAACTATCTTACCTGATTCAATTAGAACATCACTTGAAAATAATACACTTACCGTTATGAGTGCCGAAGTTGAGTTAAGACCTAATTACAGGATAGGAGATTTAACACAACAATTTAATTTCGCTGTTCATAAAATTACTTCGGATTGGGGATCTGCCGGGTTTAACCCGGATTCGTTAGCTCTTCTTACATATGAACCGAATGAACTTACCGATCAAAAAGAAATTTCAGATTCACTCATTAAATTTAATGTCCATTCGGATATTGCACTTGAATGGATGAATGCCCTCCGAGGGGATTCGCTCGCAAATAATTATGGGATGATCTTTTTACCGGCATCAGGAACAAATTTAATTTACGGATTTAGAGCCTTCCCGTTCATACAATTTGAAAATTCTCCGTTGATTAGATTTGTTGTTCAAAACGATGCTAGTAAAATCGATACTATTATTGCCAATATTGTATTTGATGTTCATGTACCCGAAGGAACCCCACCGCAGGTTGATTCTGATAAATTGCAACTTATTGCCGGATTGGGTCAGAGAGGCAAATTATTTATTGATGTTTCAAAATTACCGAGCCATGTTAATATCAACAGGGCAGAACTTACATTACAACTTGACTCACTCAACTCTGTAGTTGGTTCACCTGCAGCTGATTCATTGCGAGTACATCTTTTTGCCGACAGTTCCGACTTATCCGTAATTTCAAATCAAAGAGCACTTAGACTTCGTTTTGATGGTAAACAATTTAAAGGTGATATCAGTCAATTAATTCAACTACTTAATTCAGGGACTGAGAATAAAGGAATGAGACTTGTTCTGAGTAACGAAATAGATGCCGTAGATAAGTATGTAATATTCGGAAGTAGATATACCGAGCCTTCTTTAAGACCCAAATTGATTATTTATTACAACGTACTGAAATGAGGGAAATGAAAAATAAAATAATTATATCGTTGCTATTATTGAGTTCGCTTCTGCTTGCTTCGGGAGGCTCAATATATACCCGTTATGGTATCGGTGATATCTTTCTTTACAATTCGGCAAGAGAACTTGGTTCGGGCGGAACCGGTATTGCTTTTAGCAGTCATGATAATATCGGAACATTAAACCCAGCAGGATGGAATTCGATCTCGTTAACAAGATTTTCAACCGGCGTAAATTTTAAAGGGTATGGTCTTTCTGATAATTCGCAATCGGCTTTTTATACTGAAACAGATTTTAGCGGGATGTTGGTGGCTTTCCCAATTTCTAATGATTACGGTATTACACTCGTTGGCGGACTTACTCCATACAGTAATATTAATTATGATGTTGTCTATGATCAAGATTCTCCCGAATTAGGAAAACATACTATTGAATATTCGGGAAGTGGAGGACTATCACGGGCATTCCTCGGTTTTTCCTATAGATTGCCGTTTGAGCTCTCACTTGGTATTACTCTCGAGTATTTTTCCGGTAAGACAGATTATTTATCAAGGCTAGAATTTGAAGATCAAATTAATTTTACTAATTCTGAATATTTGCTAAGTACAAAAAATCATGGTGTTGGTTATACTTTCGGAATTATTTCACCCGATTTTTCTAATTTTTTAAGTCTGGAAACAATTTCGGATTTAAGGATAGGTGCTACTTATCATATTGTGAATACTATTAATTCCGATTCGGTTGCGGCTTATAGAAATTCTCGTGGTTTTGAAGAATATCGTAATTCTGAATTTACAAGAGAAATCCCAACACGGATGGGGGTAGGTTTGTCTCTTAAATGGAAAGAAAAATATACATTTATGTTTGATTTTGTGAACCAAAAATTCTCGGATTTTACGGAGGACGATGTGCGTTATTCATTTTCGAGGGATTTAACACGCTATTCCCTCGGCTTTGAATATCGGCACGGTTCTGGTAGATTCGGAAGTACATGGGAGCAGATGATTTGGAGAGCGGGTTTAAGTTACGAACAGTCACAATATGTTGTCAACGGAAATGGGATTGATGAAATGGCTGCATATGCCGGATTCTCTTTCCCGATGGGTTACGATAATTCAATCGATTTTGGATTTAAATACGGAATTAGAGGTACAACAGATTTCAACTTAATAAAAGAAAATATTTTTGCTGCATTTATAACAATTAATTTTGGAGATCTTTGGTTTATTAGACCGGAAAGATAAAAATAGGGGATGTAAAATTGAAAAAATTAAAAACCATACTCGTAACTATATTGACTTTGACCTCTTTGAATTCGTTTGCTCAAAGTCAAGAGTTGATGGCTGAGTTCAGTCTATTTTTTGAATATCATAAGAATAAAGATTTTAATAGCGCACTTCCTCATGGCTGGAATGTCATTAACGAAAATCCGGAGCCATTTATTCGTTATAAAATCTTTACAAGGATGGAAGAAGCCCTATTCTTTATGCACGATAGTGTTGCAACAACCGATGAAGAGAAATATCAAATTGCCGATACAACACTATTTCTATATGAAAAAGCAATTCAGTATGAAGAAGATAAAAAATCATACTATCTTGCTCGAAAAGCATTTGTGATTGAGAATTGGACTGATCAGTCTGTTGAAGCCGCAATTACCGCATATGAAGAAGCGCTGGCTGATGATCCAAATCTTGATACATTTTATCAAGACAGATTAGG
>CAYLVF010000170.1:3200-4388 GCA_964387045.1 uncultured Melioribacter sp.
GGATATAAACTTAAAGCACTCGATTTATATTCGAAACTTTCCGAAGCTGATCCTTCTAATCCGACTTGGGTTTCAAGAATTGAAAATTTAGCTGAAGATATGGATGAATTGGTTGATATTACTTATCGTGCTTGGCAATTGGATAAAGATAATATGGAAAAAGCATGGAAGTTTTCGAGTACTGCAATGCGAAATCAAAATTTCGAAAAAGCAATCGAAGGCTTGGAATTTCTTGTTCAAAAAAGCCCTGATGTTATAAATTACTGGAATCAACTTGCTACTGCTTATCAAAGATTAGATATAACGAGTAAATCAATTGAGGCTTACAAAAAATTAATTGAGCTACAACGCGATAATGCCGAACATTATGTCAATCTTGCCGTTATGTATAAAAATCAAGGACAGTTGGCAGCATCGAGATCGTTTTTACAAAGAGCAATGGAGGTAAACCCGGGTTGGGATTATCCATACTATATTGAAGGAACACTTTATGAGCAGGCTGCAAGAAGTTGTGGTTTTGATTTTATGGATAAATTAGTTTATTTATTAGCCGTCCAAACATACAGAAAAGCTGCTACGATGGGTGGAAGTTACGGCTCGACTGCAAGGGAAAGGGTCTCTGCTCTTGCTAACTCTATCCCTTCACAAGAGGATTATTTCTTTAGAAAAATTAAATCCGGAGATTCCATACAAATTGAAGGCAAATGTTACGATTGGATAAATAAATCTGTTATTATACCATAAAAACGGTTTGTGAATATGAGGGAATATCTTAAAACTGATCCGGAAATTTTTAATGTCGCGAATCTTGAACTTAACCGTCAAGAAGACCACTTAGAATTAATTGCTTCAGAAAATTTCGTCTCACTGCCCGTACTAGCAGCAGCTGGTTCCATTCTAACAAATAAGTATGCTGAAGGATATCCCGGTAAAAGATATTACGGCGGTTGTGAATATGTTGATATGGCTGAAGATTTAGCACGGGAAAGATTAAAGCAGCTTTTCAATGCCGAGTATGTAAATGTTCAACCGCATAGCGGTTCCCAAGCAAATATGGCAGTTTATATGGCATTGTTGAACCCGGGCGACAAAGTTCTCGGTTTAAGTCTTGATCACGGCGGTCACCTTACTCATGGCTCTTTTGTAAATTTTTCAGGTCAACTTTATAATGCAGTCGGTTATACGCTA
>CAYLVF010000170.1:4398-5841 GCA_964387045.1 uncultured Melioribacter sp.
CGGTAAAAGAAAAACCTAAACTTATTATAGCTGGGGCAAGTGCTTATTCAAGAGAATGGGATTACAAAGCATTCCGGCAAATTGCTGATAAAGTCGGTGCATTTTTATTATGCGATATGGCACATCCAGCCGGTTTGATTGCAAAGGGTTTACTCAATAACCCAATTGAATATTGTGATGTTGTCACATCTACAACTCACAAAACACTTAGAGGACCGAGAGGTGGTGTAATTTTAATCGGGAAAGACCGAGAAAACCCGATGGGGATCAAAACGCTTAAAGGCGACAGAACAAAAATGATGTCGGAAATTTTTGATTCTCAAGTTATGCCGGGAATTCAAGGTGGTCCTTTGATGCATATAATTATGGCTAAAGCCGTTGCATTCAAAGAAGCATTGAGCGATGACTTTAAAATTTATGCCGAACAAGTTATAAAAAATGCTAAGAGGTTATCCGAAAAATTAATGTCATATGATTTCAAAATTATTTCTGATGGTACGGATAATCATCTGATGTTAGTTGACCTAACAAATAAAGAAATAAGCGGTAAGAAAGCAGAAAATGCACTTGGTGCTGCGGGAATTACTGTTAATAAAAATATGATTCCATTTGATAAAAAAAGTCCCTTTGTAACTAGTGGAATACGAATCGGTACTGCAGCGGTTACAACCCGTGGAATGAAAGAACCGGAGATGGATCAGATTGCCGATTTGATTAATAAATCTATAGTAAATTTTGAAAACGAAGACGAGCTTAAAAAAATTAAAGAGGAAGTAAAATCTTTATGCTCAAGATTTCCTCTATATCCTGAACTAAAGCACAAGTAATTAATTGAGTTCTGAAAAATCAAAAACCGAAGACAACGAAAAATCTCAAAATGACGAGATGTCCTTTCTTGAACATCTTGAAGAATTACGCTGGAGAATTCTTTATTCGCTAATTGGTATTATCGTAGGAACTATCGTTGCCTGGATATTCATAGATTTCTTGATTGATAATATTCTTCTTTTACCCGCTCAATCCGCTAGAATTAAACTTCAAAACCTCAGACCTTTCGGACAGTTGTTTCTATATTTTCAAGTTGCTTTAATTGCAGGTGTGATTCTTAGTTTGCCCAATTTATTTTATCAATTATGGAAGTTCATTGCACCGGCATTAAAATCAAACGAAAAAAAATACGTTACTTCGGTAGTTTCTTTTTCAACTCTTTGTTTTATCTCCGGAATTGTTTTTGCTTATTATATTATGCTCCCGTTAACCTTAGCATTTGCAGGTCAGTTTGGAAGTGATCAGATCGAAAATAACTTTGCAATCGATGAATACTTTTCAATAATTATAAGTGTTATGCTTGCTGCCGGATTAGTGTTTGAACTTCCGATGATGTCGTTTTTCCTTTCAAAATTAGGTTTAATTACACCGGCATTCATGAGAAAATATCGCAGG
>CAYLVF010000171.1:0-5824 GCA_964387045.1 uncultured Melioribacter sp.
CAATAGAAGATAAATCAAGAACTTTTCCGCTGAACAACATTACGCTTGTTAAAGCGGAAGTTTCCCATTTGTTTAATCCGCGGAGATAGGCAGCCATTAAAAATGCGGCAAATTGGTAATCTGTTACTTTTCCTTCAACATAACCATTTACCAAAAAACCGATCTCATCAATTGTAAGAGCTTTACCGTCACGCTTTTTTCTTATTAGAGATACAACGTTCATAGAATAACCAAATGATTTAACAAGACTTCAATATATTGAATTTGAGACCCAATTTCGATATTATTCAAATTCTAAATCATTTGTTAAATGCTAAATACGAGGCGGTTATGTTTGATTCTAATTATAACTTTACAGTAGTTGATCGATTTTTAAAGTATGTTAAATACGATACTCAATCAAAAGAAGATTCTTCAACCTTTCCAAGTGACCCGAAACAGTTAGAACTTTCAAAAGATCTTGTTGCTGAATTAAAAGAACTTGGTTTACAAGATGCACACATGGACGATAACGGGTATGTCATGGCAACGTTACCTTCAAATACCGAAAAAGAAGTTGATGTAATCGGATTCATTGCTCATGTTGATACATCTCCCGCTGTTTCGGGTAAAAATGTTAATCCGCAAATTCATAAAAATTATCAAGGCGGCGACATAGTTGTCAACAAAGAAAAAAATGTTGTAATCGAAGAAGCAAATAATCCTGAACTTAAAGCAATGAAAGGGTTTGATATTATTACAACAGACGGGACAACATTACTCGGTGCAGACGACAAAGCAGGTATTGCAGAAATAATGGATGCATTGAATTATTTAATTACCCACCCCGAAATTAAACACGGTACGATAAAGATTTGTTTTACACCTGACGAAGAAGTCGGGCGCGGTGCCGAAAAATTTGATGTCCAAAAATTCGGTGCGAAGTATGCTTATACAATTGACGGATCGACAATAGGCGAAGTAGAAACCGAAACTTTCAGTGCAGATGCGGTTGTTATAAAAATTAAAGGCATCAATGTTCATCCCGGTTATGCAAAAGGAAAAATGGTCAACTCAATTAAAGTTGTCGCTAATTTCATGGAAAGCTTACCTAAAGATAAACTTTCACCGGAAACAACCGAAGGAAGAGAGGGTTATGTTCACTGTGTTTCTATTGAAGGCAACGAAGAATTAACTACAATGAAATTCATTATAAGAGATTTTGTTACCGCAAAATTAAAAGAGTACGAAGCAATTCTTGAAGACTTAGTAAAAAAAGCAGTTGCAAATTATCCCGGTGCCGAATATGAATTTCAAGTAATTGAACAGTATAGAAATATGAAAGAAGTATTGGATCAACATCCACAGATTGAAGCCAATGCACTTGAAGCTCTTAAACGTTTGGATATAAAGCCGATTCAATCTGCTATCCGCGGAGGAACCGACGGTTCTCGTTTAAGTTATATGGGTTTACCGACTCCAAATCTTTTTGCCGGCGGACATAATTTCCACGCAATTACTGAGTATGTTGCCGTTCAGGATATGCAAGCTGCTGTTAAAATGATTGTTACTATTGCGCAAGTTTGGGAAGAGAAAGCGTAAATATTTTTCAATTTGTTTTTAAGGCTGATTCTAATTAGGGTCAGCCTTTCTTTGATAAAACTCAATGGCTAAATCACTTCATAGAGCAACCACATATTCAATTCTTGTAAATCTTCTCCTATTCATATTAAAAGCCGTTGTTGGATTTATTTCTAATTCAATTGCGGTTATTTCCGAAGCTGTAAATTCTCTTACGGATATAATTTCTTCTGTCGCAATTAAGTATGCGGTAAAAGTATCTTCAAAAAAACCAGATGAAACGCATCAATTCGGTCATAATGCCGCACAACCGATTGCCGCGTTTATAGTTGCCGTTTTTGCGTTTGTTGTCGGGATTAAAATCGTAGAAGAATCAATTAAAAGAATTATTTCACCTGAAGAGATAACAATTCATTGGGCTATATATATAGTATTAAGCGCAACTATAGTTATCAAAATAATGTTGAGCAAGTATCAAAAAATAATCGGAAAAAAATACACATCACCGGCAATGAATGCAGCCGGAGTTGACAGCTTAAATGATGTACTTGCTTCTGCAATTGCTCTTGTTGGTGTTATTTGTGTTGATTTCGGTTTTAGATTTGTCGATGGTATTGCCGGAATTCTTGTAGCCGTGTTTATTTTTAAAACCGGCTGGGAAGTAGCAAAAGAGAATATTGATTATCTTATGGGTAAATCTGCCGACGATAAACTTATCTTTGAAATAGCAAATAAAGCATTAAAGATTGAAGGAGTTGAGGGATTAAATGACTTGCGTTCTCATTATGTCGGTGATAAATTCCATATAGAGATTCATGTTGAAGTTAACAAAGATATCAGCACAACTATTTCACATGATATCGGGAAAAAAGTAAAATTTGCAATTGAAGACATGGACGAAGTGCAAAAAGTTTTTGTGCACATCGATCCGGTCTAAGGAAGGTTAAAATGATACAAATAGAAAAGAGAACATTATTAGAAGTACTAAGCAATGCTTGCAAAGAGTTCGGTGATGAAAATTTCGTTTCCTGGGTTGACGAACAGCCGCTTACATATTCGCAATTCGGTGAAAAGGTTACTTCTGTTGCTAAGTTTCTTCAGGATACCGGGATAAAGAAAAACGATAAAGTTGCAATATTAAGCGAAAACCATCCCAACTGGAGTATTTCATATTTCGCGATTGTATCAATTGGCGCTATTGCTGTTCCAATCATGACCGAGTTTCATCCATCGGAAGTACATCACGTTCTTCGTCATTCCGAAAGCAAAGCTATTTTTATTTCCTCAAAATTATTTTTCAAAATAGACGATTTAGAACATGACGGATTAGAAACCAAAATACTTATCGATGATTTTTCAATAATTCCGCTACAAACTAAAAGTGACCGATTAAAAGATTTTTTGATTGAAGGGAAAAAAGAATTAGAAAAAATTAAACTAGCGGCGTTGAAGTTAGTCGGTTTAGCCGATGATGAAGTAAAAGAAGATGACCTTGCTGCAATTTTATATACTTCCGGTACAACCGGGCATTCTAAAGGAGTAATGCTCACACACAAAAATATTGTATCGGATGCGATTTCTACATTAGGTATAGTAACCCTTACCCATACCGATAGAATGCTTTCGATTCTTCCGCTGTTTCATACGATAGAATCTACACTTGGTTTGGTAACGCCGATGCTTTGCGGAAGTAAGGTGTTTTACTTAAACAAACCGCCAACAGCCGCGGCATTACTTCCGGCATTAGCGAAAGTTAAACCCACTGCAATGGTTGCCGTACCGTTGGTTATTGAAAAAATATTTAAAATGAAAATTCTTCCTCAACTTACTTCAAAATATTTAGTTCGTAATCTTTACAAGTTACCGGCGGTTAGAAAAAAACTTCATAAAGTTGCCGGGAAAAAATTATTTAAAACCTTCGGAGGCGAACTAAGAATGTTCTGCATCGGCGGAGCGCCTATTTCCGCGGAAGTTGAAAGATTTCTAAAAGAAGGCGGATTCCCCTACGCGATTGGTTATGGACTAACAGAAACTTCGCCTCTGTTAACGGGAACCGGTCCCGAAGCAGTTAGATTAAGATCTGCCGGAAGACCAATTCCCGAAGTAGAAATCGAGATAAGAGATGAGGACCCCATTACAGGCGAAGGTGAAATTTTTGCGAGAGGTCCAATGGTAATGAAAGGTTATTACAAAGACCCCGAAAAATCAAAAGAAGTTTTAATTGATGATGGTTGGTTTAAAACCGGCGACCTTGGAGTTCTGGACAAAGATGGTTATCTATTTATAAAAGGAAGATCGAAAAATGTTATTATAGGATCAAATGGAAAGAATATTTATCCGGAAGAAATTGAATCCATTGTAAATGAAAACCCGTACGTGCTTGAATCGTTGGTTCATGATAAAGAAGGAAAATTAATTACGAGGGTATTCTTAAATTCCGAAGCAATTAACAATGATCATCAAATTGAAAAACTTAACGAAAGCAAAACACGGGAGATAATCGACAAGATTCTTGTTGATATATTAAACAATGTAAATAACAGCGTTTCTTCCTTTTCAAAATTGCATCGCGTTATTGAACAAGCAGAACCGTTTGAAAAAACTCCGACACAAAAAATCAAACGCTATCTTTACATGTAATGAAAAGATTAATTTTATTTTTTTGATTTCGTTTACCCTGTCGGCAGCGGATTTATTTTATTGAAGAAAAACTCACTTGTATAATGAATTAATTTTTTCTTTTACTTTTTTTGTCAGCTTATTCACAACCAAAGTATACGAATGATCGATTAGTTCTTTTATTAAGTTATCATTAAGAGTACCGGTTAGATCTACAGTATTCCAATGTTGTTTGTTCATATGATAACCCGGTATAATTTCATCATATCTTTCGCGCAATTCAATAGCTTTTTGCGGATCACATTTCAAGTTAAGTGAATGAGGATAGTCTAAACTAAGAAGTGCAAAAATTTTATCCATAACTTTGAATACTAATGTAGTTTCATCAAACGGGAAACTTTCTGTTACCGCTTTCTTTTTAAGGCAATATTCTCTAACATTTTCTATGTTCATTCGTCAAACCTCTTTAATTGCCGTTAATCTTTAGTATCTTTGCTACTCAAAAAATAAACTATTTTTTGAAACTATTCTTATATCTTATATGTATTATAGAAATCAAAAACGAAAAAAAGCGGTAGAGCTTATGAAAAAAATATTATTCCTTACCTTATTGATAGTTGCGTTAATAAGTTGTAAAGGGCAGTCAATTGATAAATTAATAGCCAAGAATAAAGAAATAGATTCTGCAAAAGTACTTCTTCCGGAGCCGGAACATTCACAAAATAACCGGCTTATTACACAGCTTATTTCCCGGTATCATTATAAAAAGTTCGATCTGAACGATTCACTCTCCTCAATTATTTTTGATAATTATATCAAGATGTTGGATAACAACAAAGTATATTTTCTAAAATCCGATATGGACGAATTTGAAAATTATAGACATAAGTTTGATGACTTTCTTTTAACCGGGACTCTTGATGCGGGATATACGATTTTTAATCGTTATAAAGAAAGACTTGCAGAACGTATTCAATATATCAACCAAGAGTTGGAAGAAGAGTTTGATTACTCTTTAGATGAAACTTTTATTCCCAACAGAAGAGATGCGGAGTGGGCTGATACAAAAGAAGAACTAGATGAAATTTGGAGAACGAGATTAAAAAACGACGCACTTAATCGAAAACTTGACGGAAGAGATTGGGAAGATATCGCAAAAACTTTACGCGATAGATACCATCGTTATCATAGAATAATTTTACAATATGCCCCTGAAGATGTTTTTCAATTATATATGAATGCATATACCGATGCTATTGATCCGCACACATCTTATTTCTCGCCGATTACTTCCGAAAATTTTAACATTGATATGAGTCTATCGCTTGAAGGAATTGGTGCTCAATTAACTTCGGAAGACGATTATACAAAAGTAAGCAGAATAATTCCCGGCGGTCCCGCAGATAAAAGCGGACTGCTTCAAAAAGATGATAGAATAATTGCAGTAGCACAAGGCGAAGACGGAGAAATGGTCGATGTTGTGGGTTGGAGACTCGACGATGTTGTTCAATTAATCAGAGGTGAAAAAGGAACTCTAGTGCGCTTAACTATAATTCCGGCAGAAGATGAACTAAATATGTCTTCAAATGAAATTCAAATTGATCGCTATAAAGTTAAGCTGGAAGACCAGGCGGCTAAGAGTGAA
>CAYLVF010000172.1:0-577 GCA_964387045.1 uncultured Melioribacter sp.
TTGCGGCACCTGCCTATATTCTTTCTCTTGCAACACTCATACTTGTTCTGATTATGGGTAAAACAGTTTACGGTTCTAAAAGTTGGCTTGGTATCGGTACACTCGGGATGCAGCCATCCGAATTTGCGAAAATCGGTCTTATTTTATTTTTATCATATTGGATTTCTAGAAAACAAACCGATATTAACAGCGTTAAAGATTTGGCAGTAATTATTGGGATCGGATTTACCCCCATATTGTTAATAATGATGCAGCCGGATACTGGTACGGCAATTGTGTTTGCATTATTAACTTTATTCATGCTCTTTTGGGGAGGGATTAGTTTATTCGGTTTGTTTGTTGTAATCTCACCGGGTGTTGTAATGTTTGCTTCAATTTTCGGAACAGTACCAATGATCATTACATTGGCAGTTATTTTATTGTTACTAATTTATTTTAAGAGAGATTTATTTGTAAGCGCAACGGTATTTGTAGTTAATATTGCCGCTGCTTTTTTCTTCGATTATTTATATCATATTCTTCAGCCCCATCAGCAAAAAAGGATTGAAACATTTTTAGACCCGAATGCTGATCCGCT
>CAYLVF010000172.1:587-5809 GCA_964387045.1 uncultured Melioribacter sp.
CAGGCTACAATGCACTGCAAGCTAAAGTTGCTATTGGCTCGGGTGGGTTAATCGGCAAAGGATTTATGGAAGGTAACCAGACACAACTTCGTTTTATTCCCGAACAATGGACGGATTTTATTTACTGTGTTATTGGAGAAGAGTTTGGTTTTATCGGAAGTGTAATTGTAATTGTGTTATTCTTAATAATATTTACCCGGTTACTCAAACTAGCAAATGTTGCACGGGATCACTTCTCTAGTTTAGTTGTGATGGGAGTCTTAGTTTTACTTTTTATACACTTTGCAATAAATATAGGAATGAATGTAGGTGTAACACCCGTTATTGGTTTGCCTCTCCCATTTTTGAGCTACGGCGGCAGCTCATTAATTGTAAATATGACGCTGATAGGTATAGCTCTTAATATTCATAAAAATAGAAAACAATACGACTAACAATGAAAGCTATCGATAAACTAATCACAAAATTTGATAAAGAACTTCATATTTGTGTAGGTCTCGATTCAGACCTGAATAAAATACCTAAACATTTACTCGAAGAGACCGAGCCAATCTTAAAATTCAACAAGGCAATTATAAATGCAACAAAAAAGTATGCGGCTGCCTACAAACTGAATCTTGCCTTTTATGAAAAAGATGGTATAAAAGGATTACAAACTTTAGAGAAAACTGTTTCAGAGATTCCCGATGATATTTTAATAATAGGCGATGCAAAAAGGGGAGACATAGGGAATACAAGTCAAATGTATGCTTCCTCTCTTTTCGATCATTTTAAATTCGATGCCTCAACACTTCATCCCTACATGGGCAGAGATTCTCTTCAACCTTTTTTAGATTATACTGATAAGTTGAACTTTGTCCTCGTATTAACCTCCAATCCTGGCAGCTCCGATTTTGAAAAACAGAAATTAAGTAACGGAAAATTTGTATATCAGGAAGTTCTCGATAAAGTCAATCAATGGAATAAAAATAATAATTGCGGAATTGTATTCGGTGCAACAAATACCGCTGAACTGGAAGAAAATATAAGTATGTTTAACAATATGCCTGTGTTACTTCCTGGTGTAGGTTCTCAGGGCGGTGATTTAGAGAAGGTTGTAGAAATTTTCCGTACTAATAACAATAATAATTTCTTGATAAACGTAAGCAGAGCATTGATTTATACTGATGATACGGTTCAGTTTGCAGAGGCTGCTTCCGAAAAACTTATTGAATATAATTTTACTGTATCTCAGTTGAAATCGAATTAAAATTAAAAATCATTTTAGAAATTTCTCATAATTTCTTAAATTGATTGCGAAGTGATATTTCTGGTTCCTATCAGAAAAAATCAGAGGGTGTCGATGAGCAGTAAAGAGAAATTATTTGAAAAGGATTTGTACGATATATGGCAGAACCGCAGGTTCGATGATAAACTACAAACGATTGACGGTGAAAAAATATCTATTCTTGATTCAGGAGTACATAACACAGACACATCAGGCCCCGATTTCCAAAACGCTCGTATAAGGATAGGCAACTTAACTTTCGTTGGTGATATTGAAATTGACAGCGATTATGTTGATTGGAAATCGCACGGTCATCATCTTAACAATCGTTACAATAAAGTTGTACTTCACGCAACTTTAACTAATAAGCACAATCAGCCTTACGTTTATACAAAAGACGGTAGAAAAGTACCATCGATTAAACTCGCTCAATTTTTAGACTTTGATACAGTAGAGAATATTTCGAAGAAAATTAAGAGGTATAATACCGATCATGAACATACATTAAGATGCATAGATGAAAACTCTAGTATAGATCGCAAAATAAAAGAAAAATTTGTTCTTCAACTGGGGACTGACCGTTATAAAAAGAAATGTCGAAAATTTTATGATCGTCTTAAAGAACTAAAATATTTGCGTGAGCTTCAATTAAAAGAACCCGTTGTTAATTATGAAATTTCGGAAGAGATAAGAAATAAAAATTATACACCTAGTGATTTCAAAGAAAAGGAATTGTGGCTGCAATTATTGTACGAGAATATATTTGAAGCACTCGGTTATTCGAAAAATAAGTCGATAATGCTGAAACTCGCGCAATCGGCTAACATAGAGTTTTTGAAAACTATAAATAATAGTGAACACAATCTAATAAAATACGAATCGGCATTATTCGGTATAAGCGGTCTACTTCCCGATGCAGATAAAATTCCCGAAAATCATAGTTCGGAATACACGAAATATATTTTCAATCATTGGAAGTCAATCAAAGAAAATTATGACGGCGAAACTTACAACGAAACCGATTGGAATTTTTTCAGATTAAGACCGCAAAATTTTCCTACCGTAAGAATTGCAGGGGGTGTCAGAATTCTTGACGGTTTGATTAATAAAAATCTTGTTTCAATAATGGTTAAAAAAATCAAAGAGATTCGAAATTTAAATGTACTTATTAATTCGCTGCGTTCGGTTTTTATCGTTCAATCAGATGGATTTTGGCAGGATCATTATATTTTCGACAACAAAGCTTCAAGTAAGATAAAATACTTTGTCGGAGTTTCTCGTGCCGATGAAATTTTGGTAAACGTTATATTTCCCTTCTTTACTGTCTATTTTGAAGTATTTGGGAATGACGGGCTGGCAAAAAAAGTTTTCAAACTTTACAGTATTTATGTGCAGAAGAATGATAACAGAATTGTGCGTGAAGTCACCGATACTCTCGAACTTCAAAGAATATCGAAAAAGACAATTTATTCGCAAGGCATGATAGAGTTATTTAGAAGTTACTGCTCTAGGGGAAGATGTTTGGAATGTGAAATAGGTAAACCGATTTTTAGCTAGTTGTTACTTCCTTTCCTTTTATTAATTTCGTCTCTTAATTTGGCAGCACGCTCGTAATCTTCTTTTTCAATTGCTTCTCTTAACTGATCTTGTAAAGATGCATTTTTTGTTTCGGTCGATTTTTTAATCTTCGACTCTTCTTTAGAAATTTCCTCCGGTAAATCATCATCCTCGCTTGCCGGGACAAATGCTGCATTTTTCATAACTTCTTCAGAAACAAAAATAGGAGCTTGTGATCTAACGGCAAGTGCTATCGCATCACTTGGTCGTGAATCGATTTCATTTGTGAGCGAAGAAACTTCTAAAATAACTTTAGCGAAAAAAGTATTATCCTTCAGCTCATCAATAATTACTTCAATTACGGTCCCTCCTAAATTATCTATAGTTTCTTTTAGAAGATCGTGAGTGAGAGGGCGTGGCGGTTTTATGCCTTCCATTTCCAACGCAATAGATTGTGCTTCAAAAGAACCGATGATAATCGGTAATCTTCGGTTACCGAAAGATTCTTTTAATAAAAGGGCATAAGCCCCTCCTGAAGAGGGGCTTGCTGATAATCCTAATATTTCAACTTGTACTTTATTCATAGAATTTTATTCGGCTTTCAGTTTTTTGATTTCTTCAATTAGTTTCGGAACAATTTCAAATGCATCTCCTGCAATACCGTAATCAGCAATACTGAAAATAGGTGCATCCTTATCTTTATTGATAGCAACAATATACTTAGAAGAACGCATACCTGCTAAATGTTGAATTGCCCCGGAGATTCCAACCGCTACATAAAGAGTTGGGGTAACAGTCTTTCCCGTTTGCCCAACTTGTTCTCCGTGAGGTCTCCATCCGGCATCAACTACAGCACGTGAAGAGCCGACGGCAGCGCCCAGGACTTCTGCAAGTTCTTCAATCATTTTGAAATTCTCTGCACCTTTTAATCCTCGTCCACCGGAAACAATTATATCAGCTTCGGCTACGTCAAGTTTTCCTTCGGATTTTTTAATTTCAACAACTTTTGTAGAGAGATCGGGATTGCTGATTTCTTTTAATTCAACATTTGCGGAATCACTTGTTGGTTCACCGGCGCTGAATACATTCGGTCTGAGTGTAAATATTTTTACTGTACTGTTAATCTTTACATCAATCAAAGCTTTGCCGGCATAAACAGGGCGTGTAGCAATTATATCATCTCCAAAATTGAAAGCGATGCAATCCATTGCGATACCGCAATCTAATTTTGCTGCAACTCTTGGCGCAAGGTCTTTCCCGAGTGAGGTATTTGGAAATAACAATATATCTGCTCCGCTGTCTTGAACATGCTGAATAGTTAATTTAGAATAGGCAGTAGATGAATACATCGCCAATTCGGAATTCTTGAAATGAGTTACTTTACTAACTCCGTAACCGCCGACTTTTTCCAAATCAGAAATCTCTGAACCAATTACAAAAGCTTCAACATCACAGCCCAATTTATCGGCAAATTCTTTCCCAATCTTTACAGCTTCAAGTGATGATTTTTTTATACTGCCATTTCTTTGTTCTAAATAGACTAAAACTTTGTTTGCCATTTTTTCCTCCCTTAAATTACTTTGGCTTCTTCTCTTAATAATTTTACTAATTCCGGTACTGCAGATGAATCTTCACCTAATATTTTACCGGGTTGTTTAGCGGGAGGTCGTTTCATATTAACCAGTTCAACCATATTTTCATATGGAGCGGGGGTTTTTTCTTCTATTGTTTTTTTCTTTGCCTGCATGATCCCTTTTAGTGATGCATAGCGGGGTTCATTCAATCCTTTCTGAGCAGTAATTACAAGTGGTAAATTAGTTTCAACAATTTCACGTCCGCCTTCTATTTCTCTGTCTGCGGTAACTATTTCTCCATCTAATTGAAAACCAACAACAACTGTAACGCAATTGTAACCTAAAAGCTCGGCAGTTACTTGCCCGGTAATTGAATTATCGAAATCAACAGATTGTTTACCGAAGAATACTAATTTTGCATCTTGAGCTTTTATTTCTTCTGCAAGTGCTTTTGCAATTCCAATTGAATCACGCGGGTTTTCATCTTTTAGTAATACTGCGGAGTCAACACCCATTGCTAGTGCTTTTCTTAGAGTTTCTTTATTGACATCTAGTCCAACACTAATTGCAACGACTTCAGCGCCTTGTGCATCTTTTATTTTTAAAGCTTCTTCAATCGCAAATTCATCGTACGGATTTAATACAAACGTAACACCGTTTGTGTCAATTGACTTACCGTCGCTTCCGATGTTAATTTTTGCAGCCGTATCCGGCACATGACTAACACAGACCGCTATTTTCATTATTCCTCCTATAATTACATGAAATTGAATAAAAAGATATAAATCAATATATAAAATTACAAAATTAGCACGACTAATTTA
>CAYLVF010000173.1:0-5796 GCA_964387045.1 uncultured Melioribacter sp.
TAACATATTCTTTTCTTATTCGCTGGCATTCGGGAGCTATTGTATTAATCATCTTATCGTAACTGACTTGATCGTTTTGTATATCAGCGAAATCGAAATTTATCTCTCTTAGATAATTATTGCCTCTTAACTTCTTAATTCTTTTTTCTCGTACTTTGGGAACTTCAGTTCGGTTCTTTGTCGGACCTAAACATTGTGGCAGGATTATAATCTGTATAATAGGAATGATACCATAGTAAAAAAGAAATACAGCAATCAAACCAATAATAATTATAGCAAGCAGTTCGTTTATATTGGAGAGATATGTATAGAGCTGCAGGAATTCTTTTACAATTAAGTAGAGAAGAATAAATGAGAATGCCAAAAATATTTTTTTAATTAAGTCTTTCATTTCGAGAATTCTAAGATAGAACTTAAGTAATATTTTGGAAAGGCAGATGATTCACCTTTACTTATAGAGTACTTTTTACAAAACTTTTTTTGTCAAGAATACCTATGTCCAGCTTGCCCGCCCTCAGAAGTCCGTTAGCTAACGGACGAAGGAGGGACTTCCGCCGGTGGCGGATAAATTTTACTTATAACAGATGTTAGGTAGTGCTTCAATTATATACTTTGCCTCTTATAGTTGCAGAACGTAATTTGTATCCACCAGTTCTGAAAAAATATGTTTGAGTAAGACCCAAGCCTTTGACTAAATAATATGATGGACGATCTGTACCGCCATAGTGTTGTAATGATTTTCTTTCAAATGTTTCACTGAATATTTCCACTGAGTCTATTGACCTACAAATCACTTTTTTAATCTCCCAATCTTCGCGACTAAGAAATCTACTGCCATTATAAATTTGACCACTTAATGCTGCGAGACTATCCAACTTAAACTCTTTCTGAAATTCCGGATCGAATAAATGGACACAACTAGTTAAACTGTCAAGGCGCTCAAACCTATGAATAGTGTCTATAACGCTTCTAAAATGAATCTCTCGTAAAACTCTATATTCTAAATTTTGTAAGATAGTATCACCAATAATCTCAACAGAAAAATATAGTACATCTATGTTTCCATATTCCCAATAATTACCTATATCCAAGGGATAATAATCAAAGTACTCAGAGTAATCTGGTGGTGGAGGTTCTTCATCTTCAGGACTATTGATAGTTTGATTGTCCTTTGTACATTTTATGAATGCAAATAATAGAAGGATAATTATAAATGATATGTGATAGTTTTTAATTTTCATAAACTTCTTAACGGCGTGCCATGCTAAATAACCAGTAACGCCGAGTTATATTTTTTAATAATGATTGACAAAAGAACTTTTTTCTACAAAACTTATTTCATGGAAGAACTCTATCTGCTTGTTCACCCCGCAGTTTTTTTTGATGCGGGGACTTTTTACTTATTAAAGATGTTATACCGTTTTTATTAACTAAAAAACCTCATAATCATTTTGTAAAGTATCTCCGTTAACCTTGGATAATTTATCTGGGTTAATTTCAACGACTAAGCGGAAACGAATGCCAATTTTATCAATTAAGATTTTATATAATTTTGGCAAATCTTTAAAAAGCTGTATAATTTTTTCAGTGTTCAATAAATCGCTTGTTTTTATAACAAAAACTATTGCGGTTGAGTCACTAGTCTTTAATTTTTTTGAGATTATTTTTGCGTAATTATTTGCTGCGATTTCAATATTGAATTTGGTAACATCATAGGTTTCAGTGATAGAAGGTCTTATTGAAATAAACAAACCGATTATTAATAGTATCAAAAATAACGATGAACAAATGAAAAGCATAGTAGAAATATCAAAACGAAATGTATCTCGTAACAACGGAAAAATACTTACGCTTAACGCTAAACTTGATATAATAATAGTGAAAATTGCTGTTCTATTAACTTGAAAAGAAAAGGTGCTAGGATAAACAAGTTTTATTAAATTGTATTTATCAGCATAATATTTGCTAAAGAATAAGCTTAAGAATGCATCTTTCATCGATATATTTATTACATTCAATCCTTTAGAATCATCTTTTTGTAAAAACGCACTCAAGATTTCCTCAATAGGGTCATTGTAAAAACCTTTGCATTCTATTTCTCTTGCAATCCAAAAACCAGTTTGGTGGTCAGATAATAGTCTACTATAAAAAAACTTACCAGTATTAATATAAATTTTGTGAGAATACATAATCTATATTGTTAACGGTATAACATCATTTTAGCTTTATAGGAATTAAAGGAATAGGTGAAATGAAAGTGATTTTGAGAAAGAAAAGAATCCATAACAACCCAAATTGTTGGAATTATTGAATGAAGTTATGAAAAATAGAACAAATGTACACTAAGAAAATACAGAATTCAGAAGTCAGAAGTAAATTGAATGAACTGCTTTAATAAAAGCCGAAATGAGATCTCGTAAATGCCGGACGAATTTTAATTCAATTTCATATTGCTTATAATACTACTTAGCTTGACTAACGTACTAGCTGTTAGTTTAGTGTTATTTTCAATAGACAGCAGACACAGTATTAATTTGGCATTGGCAATTATTAGTATGCCAAATGAGGATACACCCAAACCAATCAAAACATTCAATAGTTCAATGGAACTATTAACCAGAGGAAATACTATAATCGCTATACCAGCAATAGCTATAAGCCATCCTATTGCTTCAAGGAAATCTGCATAACTTTTTAGAAAAGTTGTAGTACTAGGAATATTTACAGAAATATTATCTACACTTGTCAATTCGATTTCACTAACATCAGTTCCACAATTCGGGCATACTTGATCTTCTTCTGATAAAACTTGGTTGCATTCTGAACAATGGTATTCAAATTCTTGAGTAGAGTTACTTGATTCCGGCATGCTAGCTCCTAATCAGATTAATTAGATAACAAAATTTCTGTTAGATAAATTTTCCAAAATCAATAAGCAATATATCGATTACTTCCATTTCACTAGAGGAATTTTATTTAGCTTTTTAAGTTTATGAAAACCTCTGTGTTGGTTAAAAGGATTTGCTTTAAAGTCGTATCTATAGATGTGACGAAGCAGACCTTCTAACTCTTCGATTTCTACATTCGTAATATTGTCGTGAACTTCAAAAATTGAAAAGTGAGACCAAGCCGAGCTTTTCTTTTTGCTCCTAGCATGAGAGTTAAGGCGGCTGTGTATTCCAGTCTTTACACCGCGTGCCATACCTATGTAAATAGCATCATATTTATTCTTAGAAGTATTGGAGTAAAGGATATAAATTCCTCTAGTGTTTCTAGGTACATTTTTAATTTCAGATTTAGGTTGCAATTCTGCACATCTTTTAATAAATCTTGATATTGAAGTAGGCATATTATTACTCCCAAATTATAGCTGTCCAATTTGCCCGCCCTCCGAAATTGTATTTTACGAAGGAGGAACTTCCGCCAGAGGCGGATAAGTTATTAAATAACCGGCAACGCTGATTAATTTTTTAAAAATTATATACAAAGAACTTTTTATACAAAACTTATTTCATGGAAAAACTATACCCGCTTGTTCACCCCGCAGTTTTTTGATGCGGGGACTTTTTACTTATTAAAGATGTTAGCTTGCATATTTTTGAATAGTCTGAATTGCATCGCTTATATTGTAATGAACTATTTTTGAATATTTTTTATTCAGGTTAAATGGACCAGATTTAAGTAAAACTGTTAAAGGTTTTTCTGTAAAAAAACAATCATAATATGGTAATGCAGATGATGCGTGTGCAAAGTCTTCAAAGTCATTGGATTTAAATTCTCGTTTTTTATCCCAACGCATTAATGTATGAAGACAAATCTGAATATAAAGAGAAGGCAAATAATTATTCAATGTTTTATCCTTTATATCAATAAAGATTGCTTGCATCATATCATCTGAATTTTTAATTGAATGTTTTATTAACGAACTCATTAAAGATGGATTAGCATTTTTATAATAAATAAAAAAGTCTTCAACAGTATTTTTATAAACACTCAATGCTCCTCGTGTCTCGTCAATGAAAAGCTGTTCAATAGAACGAATATTTTCATTGGCGAGCATTTTTCCTAAATTTATGGCAATAGTAGATTTATCACGATTTAGTAAGTGAAATGGAATATTATCACCTATTTTATCTATTATTTCCTCTAATGTAACTTCCACTAAGTAATTAAAAATATCCGATTGCATTTTTTCTAGTATTTTCTTTGGTAATTTTTCATTTTCTGGAATAAATGTACCCAAAACGAATGCTACCTTAGACCATACATACTCATCAGGTGAAAATACATTTTCTTGTTTAAGTATTTTATTTCTGACATAGTAAAAGAATTCAGTTTGTTCTCTCTCCGGTTCAGATAGTATTGTAATGCCTTGGCTTAATTTATCCATTACTCGTGCTGAATTTATTCTAGATTCATAATCAGTTTGTTTTAATAATTCAGAATAAATACGTTGACTAACTGGACAAATAGCTTTCTCATTAGAGACTGATTCAACAAGTAATTCAAACAATTTCATATATTTTGAATTTTTGGGAGAACCCTTTAAACATTCTCTCATTCTTATCCAAAAATTTATATCTAAATAAACTTTGAATTTTTGTTTTAGCTGAATGCCTAATTGAATTTTTGTTTGTCTTATTAAATTATCTATTTCTACCATATTATTTTTTGCAAGCTAACGAAGTTGCCGATAAGCGGCGCCCCATAACAGGAATGCCAAATAACAGCACCAACTTTTTATTTATTAAAAATGTTTTTTAGAAAAACCTACCTAAAAGAGCAACCAAGTTTTGTAAACCAAATACAATAATTAGAACAATGCCGCTCTGAAAAACGGCGTCCGTTTGATTGGCGGGTTATGTGCAAAACGACCTAGTATTTTTTATTTATTTTGAAATATTTGTAAATACCTTTTATATCTAAAGAAAATATTCCGAATACTTTAGGCTTAAGTTCAATGAAGTCAGTAATTTTACCTATTTGTGATTTTGAAATAGAATATGGTACTGCATCAAGACCATCAAGAATTATAGAATTAATTGCCCTATATATATGAGGTTCAGACGTTCTTTTGCCAGTTACTGTTTTTCCTCTCATCATTTCATTTATAGAAATCCATCTATCATTAACTGAAAGTTTAATTGCAGGAAATTTAAAAGTTACACCGTATATCCAGAATTCATATTGAGTAAGTGCACCATAACTTCTCGAAACATCTAAGTACTTAAAAGGACTGTCTTGAGGATAATTTAGTAGTCTTAATTCAAAATCACGGTTATAGATTATGTCGTGTTCAACTAATTCTTCATTTAATTCTCTCTTGGCTGTTTCAAAATGATTTTCTGTCTGTCTTTGCCTACCACCAATTAACTGAAAATGTTGTGCAATATCATCCCATTGATGTAGATAAAAGTCTGTGTTATTATATTTTATTTTGATTAATATAATAGAAACTTGTTGGTACCTTGAAAATCCAGTTTCGATATTATTATTTATCGATACTTCTTTCCTTTTCTCTTCCATAACACGAAGGAAGTAAGGAGCAGTATCTAAAAGATTATTTATTTTAATATCTCTGGAAGTTCCACTACGATTCCAATTTGAAAACAAATGTTGATTATTAGCAATATACCATTTAAGACTTTCAATAAAATAATGCGGAATTTGACCTTTTAACCTAAAAAATGAATTCTCCCACTCAAGAACATTAAAAAGATCCAAGAATATTATAAGTGCACTCGTGAGTCCATTTGCTTTGTCATATGATATCTTATTTTCAGTAGCTATTTGTTG
>CAYLVF010000174.1:0-5770 GCA_964387045.1 uncultured Melioribacter sp.
AGATCACTATCAAGGAACCGAGCTGGATATGACGAATGGAATTGCTGCCGGTCCATACGATATGCCTTACCGCTGGCGACCGCTTGTATGGGAACATGAGGGTGAGCGGTACTTTCACGAACGACCGATCTCAACACCGCAAACTGCTTGGTCATTTGTCAGTCAATCTAGAGCAGATTTACCGCGTGAAATTGGTGCTGTACTCTGGTATGGTGTTGATGATACATATTTCACTGTTTATGTTCCGATGTATGCCTCAATTACAAAAGCACCATATAATTTTGCCGAAGGAGTTGCTTCCCTTTCAAAGTTCAGTTGGGATTCTGCTTTTTGGGTATTTAATTTTGTGTCAAATTTTTCGTATCCGAAATTTTCTATGGTTATCGATGATGTACAAAAAGTACAAAATGATTTGGAAGGAAAATTTATTTCGAGGCAAAAATCTATCGAAGATGCTGCATTAGCTTTGTATAAAGACTCACCCGGTAAAGCCATCGATTATCTTACGAATTACACAAATGAAATGGCAGAAATAACAATTAAGAGATGGAAAAAATTAGGTGAGGACTTAATACTTAACTATATAGACGGCATTGCAAAGACTGAATTTTACAGACCTAAAAATATCGGTTATCCGGATGAATTTAAAAAACTAATCGTGGATGAAAGCGGTGATCGATTCAAAATGAAAAAACTTTCCGTTGAAGTTGAAGAAGAATATCGCGCAGCATTTCAAAATGCAGAAAAACTTTTGCATGATAAAAAATATTCTGAAGCAAAAAAAGCGTTTGAGAAAGTTTTGGAATTTAAACCGGCTGATGAAACTGCAAAGAAAAAGATTTCTTTAATCGATGAAGCGCTTACTAAGATTGAAGAAATTCATAATGAGAAGTTTAATTCCAATAAATCGGATTTGATAAGCCACTAAACAATATAAAAAAACCTCGAAGGTAACTTGTTTTTCCCTTCGAGGTTACTGGGTATTATAAAATTAAGCAACCTTGAAGGATATAGAACTCTTGCGAGCCTCTCTTACCTTAAAGGTTTCTAAATTATGGTGTAAAGTAAAGAGGTGCATCGGGACCTAACGGCAATTCCAACAGCATCCAAATAATCATCATAGGAATACGTACTAAAGCAAATACAATTGCGAAAGGCAGCATCGCAGAAATAATTGTACCGAGACCTATATTCTTTACATACTTTTGAGCAAAAACAATTACAATCGGGAAATATGGAAGAAGCGGTGTTAAAATGTTTGTGTATGAATCCCCTATTCTATAAGCCGCTTGTGTCAATTCAGGAGAGTAACCCATTAGCATTAACATCGGGACAAAAATCGGAGCCATAATTGCCCACTTTGCCGAAGCACTTCCGATTAATATATTAATTAAAGAAGATACTAATATGAATGCAACAATGAGAGGAATTCCCGTAAATCCAATTGACTTCAAAGTATCTGCACCGCCGACGGCAACAATCAAACCTAAATTCGACCAATTGAAATACGCAACGAACTGAGCTGCAGCAAAAGCTAATACTATATATCCTCCCATGCTTGCCATTGATTCAGCCGTCCAGCTTGCAACTTCTCTATCGCTCTTGACGACCTTAGTAACAATACCATAGACTAAACCTACGATAAAAAATATAACAAACATAAACGGAACGATACTTACAAAGAAAGGTTGAAATCCGCCATTTTCATCTCTTAATATCGAGCCTTCGGGAATGAACATAAAGCCCATTATTACCAAACAAATTACAAGTGCAATACCAGCCCATCTCAATCCCTTACGTTCAAGAGGAGTAATTTCATCGGTTGCTTTTTCTAATTCATCATGAGCTTCGTATTTACCGAGACGGGGTTCGAGGATTTTTTCGGTAACCCATGTACCTGCAATTCCAACAACCGGAACAGACGCAGCCATTAGGTACCAGTTAGCGGTTGCGTCAACCATATAATTCGGATCAATAATTCTTGCTGCCGGTTGAGTAAAAGCAGCAAGCAACGGATCGAGTCCGGTTAAGAATAAGTTTGCGCCAAATCCACCCGAAACTCCAGCAAAAGCGGCAGCTAAACCAGCAATGGGGTGTCTTCCCATTCCATAAAAAATTGCAGCACCAAGAGGAATTAACACAACATAACCTGCATCAGCAGCAATACTTGAAAGCATACCGGCAGTGACAATCGAGAATGTAATTAATTTGGAGGGTACTGATTTAACAAATGCTTTTAATGATACGGCAATTAACCCGGATCTTTCCGCAACACCGATTCCGAGCATAACTACAAGAACTAAACCTAAAGGTGGGAAGTCTGTAAAGACAGTAACCATTTCGGTAAAAATTCTTTGTATACCAGCCGCATCAAGCAAGTTAACAGCTTCAATAGTTTTGCCAGTGCCGGGGTGAACTGCTTTCACACCCAACATAGATGCAATAAACGAAGCAACAAGAACAATTCCCATTAACATTACGAAAAGAGTTACCGGCTGCGGTAATTTATTACCAACTCTTTCAACTTTGTCTAATATTTTTTGAAAGAAACTTGTTTTGTTTTTATTTTCTTCCATTCTCTCCTCTTTGATTTTTGCAAAAAAAAATAGAAATAAATTCCGCTTAAAATACCTGTTTAAGTATAGAGTTACAATTAATTCGGAGGGAAATGGATGAAAATTCCAAAGCAGTCATTTCATAATTTTGTAGATTTTCATTTACATAATTAAGGATAATTTATACATAAGTATTTACTTGAACGAAAACAAAAAAGGCGTCCCAAAGAACGCCTTGAAAAAGTAAAAAGGAATTAACTAAGATTATTTTATGAGATTCATTTTAATAGATTTCATATAATTACCGGCAGTCAATCTTGCAAAATAAATTCCGCTTGCTACTTGAGAACCTAATGCATCGGTACCATTCCATCTAACTTCATAATTACCGCCGTTATAAACTTCAGAATCAATTAGTGTTTGGATTAACGCTCCTCTGATATCATAAATCTCCATTCTTACTTTTGCTTGCTGAGGTAATGAAAATCTAATATTTGTTGTGGGATTAAACGGATTCGGATAATTCTGCTCTAACTTATAAGAAAATGCCATACCGCCTTTTTCTTCAACGGAAGAAGTTCCATGAGGATCGCCGTGACAACTTACGCAGTTCATCTTAGTCATAACGTTGTTAAATAAGGCTGCACCATGGCACATTACGCAACTTGCCATTTCATCCGGATCAGTATAAGTAGGTACAAAAGTTTGAGCAAAATATGCATTTAATAATTCAGCAACCTTTGCGCAGGTATCACCCGTAACTCGTGCACATCTTTCTTTACGTTCGATATCACTAACTTTTTTACCGGCATGAATACACCATTCAGTAACTGAGATATGACAAAGAGGACTACCGGCGATATTTTGTGGAAGTTCGCCTTCATAATTCTTAGTAGAGAAATTAAAAGTATTTGATTCATCAGTCGGTAATTCTGCCGAACAGTACCATCCCCATAACTCTGTAATTAGAGGAGCCGAATCAGCTTTACCAACAATAGAGCTTATAACTGCAGCACCACCGTTTGGCGTTCCGCATAGGGTACCCCAACCGACACCACCGCCTCTTCCGAACAACATTATTTGTCCCGGAATATGAGTCCATGGGTCACCGATTTTTTCCGATAATAATTCAGTAAATGCTGCGAATACACCTGAACAGCAATCCATACCGTTCCAATACAAATAATGTCCTTTCTCACGAGCTTCATCCGGATCAATAGTTACATAAGGCAAGGGCCATGTTGCTTGATTTGAACCGGCAAAAAGTTTTCCACTTGATAATGCATTCAAACCGGCAACACCAACTGCAGCACCTACGGCATACTTTGAAGTGTTAGTTAAAAATTCTTTCCTGGTTTGTTTCTTGTTCATAAGCTACTCCTAGTTTAAGTTTTTTAGTGATTGTTGTAATTTGTTGATTATTCTATCGACCAAATAGTAATATTCGGATTGGGGAGAAACTTTTTCAAAGTAATTCAATGATTCTTCTATGTCGCAGTATAGCCAAAGAATACCGAGCTTAATTATCTCATCATCATTTTTGTAAACGGTAATTTCCTTATCCATTTTATGAATAATATCGGGACAAGGACAATCATCTCTTATTGGATCGGTGTGAAGTATCAATTCAACATCTTCGTCAACTAATTTATAAAACTCGTTAACTGCATTATTTAGTTGTGAAGTTTGAAGATAACAGATAATTAGCTTCTTGCGTGCAGATTTGTGGGAAGGATTATTACGAACAACATTTTCGAGTTCAGTGCAAGCGTCAGCATATCTTCTTGCAATAAAATATTGATTACCTAGCATTTCACTCATAGTGCAATTTATTTTGCAATATATGTGCCGAGTATAGACTAGGTTTATTTCGCTTTTTGAAGTTTTTTTTGAGGAGTTGCTGCAACACTTTGCATCAGCACGGTATAAGTATTTGATTTACAATTAGTTATAGAAACGAGACGGAATACAACAATGCAACAGAATGCAACACTATTCGTTGTTAATCGATTTTAATCTTCTGTAAACCGTGCTTCTATCCACACCTAATATTTGAGCAACTTTGGATTTATTCCAATGGTTTTTTCGGAGAAGAGCGAACAATTCTTCCGCTCTTTCGTCAATTTCGATTTGGCGAGGGTTTAGTTTTTCACTGCATTTTTTTCCCGGTCTAATATGCGGAGGCAAACAGCACAAACAGAGTGAGTCTGTTGTTTTTGCTCTAATAAAAGAATACTCGACAGCATTCTCAAGTTCTCTAACATTTCCGGGCCAATCATAATTCAAAATAACATCAAGGGCATCGGGATCAATTTCTTTCATACTTTTTTTATACTTCTGCGAATATTTTTCAATAAAAAATTCGGTGAGAAGTAAAATATCCGATTCTCTTTCTCTTAAAGGCGGAACGGTAATTGGGATAACATTCAATCTATAAAATAAATCTTCACGAAATTTTTTCTGTTTGATTGCTTCTTCTAAATTTTTATTAGTTGCAGCAATTACCCTTATATCGACTTGATGGGTAATCGATTCGCCAATTTTTTCAAAAGTTCCTTCTTGTAAAATTCTAAGGAGTTGGATTTGCATGTTCAGCGGCATCTCACCGATTTCATCAAGAAAAATTGTGCCGCCGTCTGCTACTTCGAATCTGCCTTTCCTATCTTTGACAGCGTCTGTGAATGCCCCTTTAACGTGCCCGAATAATTCACTTGCCAATAAATTTTCAGGTAATACTGCACAATTAATCTTTACAAACGGTTTATCAATTCGTTGACTTGTTTCTTGAATTGCATTTGCGATAAGTTCCTTCCCAACCCCGGTCTCGCCGGTAATAAGTACCGAAGCATCTGAAGCGGAAATTTCTTCAATAGTTTTGAATATCTCTTGCATAGCCGGGGATTTGCCGATACCATGAAAATGAGAATCAGACTTAATTAATTTTTCTAGACTCTTGTTTACTCTATCATCACGAAAGGAAACAATCCCTCCGATAGGAGTTAGATCATCATCCAGTAAAAGTGATGCATTGATTTTAACCGGAATGGACTCTCCATTTGAAGTTGTATAAACCGTTTCCAAATCAGTTACATTTTGCCCGTTAATTAATATTTTGGATATAGGGCAGGCGAAATCGCAAATTTCCGACCTGCAGAATGTTGTGCAAACTGCTCCCATAAATTCTTTTCTCGGTTTCCCTAAGAACTGTTCGGCTG
>CAYLVF010000175.1:0-5755 GCA_964387045.1 uncultured Melioribacter sp.
ATTAAAACATCTCCGCATTCTTTAGCTTTGTTCAAATAATCAACATGCCCGGGATGAAGAATATCAAAACATCCGTTAGTGAAAACAACTTTTTTATTATTCTTCTTAAACTCATCACGGATTTCTAATATTTCTTCTCTTTCGAGATATGATTTCATTGCAGTTCATCCAAAATCGTATCAAATAGTTTTGATTTTGTAATCGGTACAATACCAACTTCTTCACAGACAAGACCACCGGCATAATTTGCTAAGTAAGCTGCTTCTTCAATTGCAGCGCCGGATGATAAAGCGATAGTTAAAGTAGAAATAACAGTGTCACCGGCACCGGAAACATCGGCTACTTTTCTTGCTTTTGTCGGAATTCTTTTTTCTCCGTTCTTTCCTTTTTCAAATAATGCTATTCCTTTTTCGCCAAGCGTAAGTAATACATATTCAGCTTTAAGTTTTTCTAACAGCTTAAAACCGGCTTTAGAAATATCTTCATCGCTAACCATCTTAACCCCGAACACGTCTTCCGTCTCTTTTCTGTTAGGTTTGAAAACAGTCACGTTTTCATATTTGAAAAAGTTGTCAAACTTTGGGTCGACTGTTATAATTACATCTTTCTTTTTCGCAAGCCGAATAATATTTTCAATTAAACGCGGAGTAAGTACGCCTTTGTTATAATCTTGAAGAATAATTGCATCCAAATAATTTATCGCATTTTCAACTTTACTGAGTAACTCAGTTTCTATTTTTTTATTAATGTATTGTTTGCTTTCCTTATCAATTCTAACAATGTGCTGGTTACCGGCAATTACTCTAGACTTTGTTGTTGTTGGTCTTGAGTTATCAATTATTAATCCTGAAGAATCGATACCATTATCCTTAACCAATTCGGAAAAAATTCTACCGTCATTATCATCGCCAATAATTCCGAGTGGAAGGGGATAGCCTCCAAGCGTATGAATATTCAATGCAACATTAGCAGCGCCTCCGAAACGAAAAAATTCATCATCAATTTCGACAACCGGCACAGGTGCTTCGGGAGAAATTCTTTTCACATCACCCCAAAAATAGCAGTCGAGCATCATATCACCAATAACGGCAATCCTTTTACCCCGAAAACTTTTCGATAACCGGTTCAAACGCGATTTAGAAAAAGTCATTTATTTTAAATCTCCCCACTGAGCAAATTGGTTAAACAACTCTATTCTTACAACACCTTCTGAAGAACCGAGCCACATACTTTTTCCATCGAAGTACATAGCTAACACTTTATTGGGAATTCTTTCATCATTAAGCATAGAAACTTCACCGGTGATTCTGTTAATTATTGCAACTCCTCTTCCGTAAGGTTCTTTCGCTGATATAGAAAATTCATAAATGCCCGCCCAAATATAATTACCGGTTATTGCTAATGAAAAAATTCCGTCTCCGTCCAAACCGCTGAACATATCATATTTCAACCACTCGTTTCTTCTGTCATACCTGTATAAACCGCCAAGATTGTAATTCGGATTATCCGGTGTAATAAATTGATCGAGACCGATCCATATATAATTACGTTCAAAAAGAATATCCGCGACGGAAATTTTATCTCCTTCACCTTGGAAATAATTCAGCCTGTTGTCATAATAATTTAAGGCACCGGGTTCATCCATATCAAGAAACTTGTTGTATTTGTGAAGTCCGCTTTCAGTACCGAACCAAACAAGACTGTCACCATCAAGAGCAATAGATTTTATTGTATTGCTTTTTTGATCTTTGTTAATCGTTAAATCATAATCGATAAATCTTCTCGAGTTAATATCGAACTTTGTTAAATAAAGAAACCTCCCAATCCATACAACGTTTTGATCTGCATCGTATTCAATAGATCGAATCCAATTGCTAAGCTGCCCGCCTTTACTAAATTTTCTTTTAATCCAGCGGTTTGTTCTTTGATCTAAAACAAAAAGTCCGTCGATAGAACCGGCGAAGACATATCTTGGATTTGAAGTAACGCAATAAATAAAATCATTTTCCAATCCGTTTGCGGAGTTAAAGTTTTCCCATTCATCCTGCATAATTGAATACTTATACAAACCGCCGCCATTTGTGGCAAACCAGATATTACTACCATCGCCGGAAATATCAAGTACTTCAACGTTATCAAGATATTTTTTGAACTCATCTTGAGCAAAAAATACTTGGAGTAACCCGACAATAACCAGAAAAATAGTCTTAAGCATATGCAATAAAAATTATGAAAAAATGTTAAATAGATTCAGCAACAGCAATATTATCGAATTTAATATTAAAGTGCTCTTCGAAACCTAAAGTTAAACAATTTCGTAATCTTTTATAATCTACTTTTTCATTTAGGATGGTTTCAATTTCGGTTGTCTTTTGATTCATCTCTTGAAGGAGGTCGGATTTGCTTGAGCCGGGAAGTTTAAGATAATTGATCAATTCTTTATGCTTCGCTCCGCATAAAATAGAGCCATGCTGAAGAACGACATTTTTCATTTTCTTTTGTGCGCTGCCGATTAATTTTTTACCCGAAAATTTAACTTCGTTTTTTGCGGTTGAAGCAAAACAAATACTTCTCGAATTACTTTTTACGATTTCGGCAAAATTTGGTTGTAAAGTTTCAAGCATTGTTTGATTCAATCTTTTGTCATACAGAAGCAAACCGTTTATTAATGCTTCGGAAACCGATTGATAGATTTCTTTTGGAGATAAACCAAACGATAAGGGAAATACAACCGAATAAGTTAATTCTTCCGAATGAAGAATCGCTCTGCCGCCGGTTGGTCTATAAACTACATCGATATTTTCTTTTTTCGTTTTTTCAATATCAACATCATTTATGCTTTGGTTGGCACCTAATGAAAGAGCATAAGGCTGCCATCGATATAACCGAAAGAAAATTTCGTTTTCTTTGCAATTATTTGCTAGTGATAAATCAAAAGACATATTGAATTGACCGGTGTAAGCGCCGTGATCAATAAAATGGTAGGTCATTTCCGAATTATACCTCTGTTACTACGTGCAAAGAAATCCAATAATTCCTTTACTACGGGAACATCACCATAAGTTTCTTTAATCTTTTCTTTAGCTGTGGAAAAATTTAGACCGGAGTTGTAAAACAAGTCATAGGTCTTTTTCAAAGTTAAAATATCATCGTTACTAAAACCGCGCCGTCTTAAGCCGACTACGTTTAAACCCATAAAACGCATAGGTTCGCGTCCTGCAATTATAAACGGGGGAACATCTTGTGTAACTTTGAAACCTGCTCCAATCATTGAGTGTTTTCCAATTTTACAAAATTGATGAATGGCAGTAACTCCACCTATAATAACCCAATCATCTATCTCAACATGACCGGCAATTTGAACAGTGTTAGCAATGATAACATTACTACCGATAATACAATCGTGAGGAACGTGAACGTACGCCATTATTAAACAATTTTCCCCGATCTTTGAAAAACCACCTTCACCTGTGCCTCTGTGCAATGTAACGAATTCACGAATAGTTGTGTTATCACCGATGTAGAAGTGAGTTTTTTCATTTCCGAATTTCAAATCCTGTGGTACATTTGAAACAGAAGCGGATTGATGAATAATGACATTGTTCCCGATCCTTGCACCATCATAAATAACGGCATACGGACCAATGCTGCAGTTATCGCCAATCTCAACATCATCATGAATTATTGCATAAGGAGCTACTTTAATATTCTTACCGATTTTAGCTTTTGAACTAACAATTGCAGTACAATGAATTTCACTCATAACATACCGGTTTTTATTCTTCGTGTGATTGAGGTTCTTTGTCCACAATCGCCGCCATCATTTCTGCTTCTGCGGCTAAACTATTTTCAACAAAGACCGTTCCTTTTATTTGGAAATAATTTTTCTTTCTAGAAACAAGATCTACTTCTATTCTCAATTGATCTCCGGGCACAACGGGCTTTCTAAATTTCGCATTATTAATAGCGGAAAAATACACAAGATGATCTTCAGGATTTTTAACACAGTTTAGTAAAAGAATGCCGCCGGTTTGAGCCATTGCTTCAATTAATAATACACCGGGCATTACCGGTTGCCCGGGAAAATGTCCTTGAAAGAAAGGTTCATTAATAGTAACCGACTTGATACCAACGACTTTTTTATCTAATTCTAGTTCAACAATTTTGTCAACGAGAAGAAATGGATACCGGTGAGGAAGAATTCTTTGAATTGCATTTACATCAAGAACAACTCCTTCGGTTTTCTTGAACTGATATTTACGAACTAATTTTTTCTGCTGATATAACTTTCTAATTTTTTTTGCGAATTCTACATTTGCTTTGTGTCCCGGTCTTGCAGCTAATATTTGTGCTCTTATCGGAACCCCTATCAAAGCAAGATCACCAATCATATCTAACAATTTATGACGCACCGGTTCATTTTTAAAACGAAGCGATTTATCATTTAAAAATCCGGTTGGACCAATTTCTACTTTATCTTTAAATCCTACTTTAGTCATTATACGGTCAATTCCTTGTTGATCGATATCGTGATCAACAATAACAACTGCGTTATCTAAGTTACCCCCTCTGATCAGACCTGCGTCAACAAGTTGTTCAACTTCGCTTAAAAAACAAAAAGTTCGTGCCGGCGCAAACTCGGTAACAAATTCTTTTTCTAAATCGAATAAGCCCGTATGCTGGCTGCCTAGTGCCGGATTAAAATAATCAACCATTACCGTAATTCTGTAACCATCGAGTGGAAGAGCAACAATATCAATTTGATTATCTTCATCATGATGGAGAACAGTTTCATCAATAATCAAATAATCTTTCGGTTCATCTTGAGTTGCGAAACCGGCTTCTAAAAGTTTCTCGACAAAAGGCATTGAACTGCCGTCGCCAACCGGTGGTTCAATTCCGTCAATCTCTATTCTTATGTTGTCAATTTGCAAACCTACAATAGCGGCTAAAACGTGTTCGATAGTATGAACTTTTGCATCACCCAAACCAATAGTTGTTCCTCTTGAAATATCAACAACGTAATCTGCATTTGCAGGAATTTCCGGGTTGCCTCCTAAATCGGTTCTGATAAATTTAATACCGTAATTTTCGGGTGCAGGTTTAAATGTTAACGTTGATTTAGTTCCTGTATGTAATCCATCTCCCGAAATTGAAATGGGTCGTTTTATAGTTCTTTGTAATTCGAGCATTATTTTACCTTTTGATTTTGCTTTTCTAATTCTTCTATTTTCTTTTCCAAATTCTGAATACGTTCAACGTACTTTGGTAAATTTTTGAAATGGGCTTCCAATCTCATTGTAAAACCAATTTCTCTTGCCGGCGAACCGAAATACTTACCACCTTTTGTAATTGCTTTTGCAACTCCGGATTGAGCACCTATTAATGTACCATCGGCAATCTCTATATGTCCGACAATACCTACTTGTCCGCCAAACATACAATTCTTACCAACCTTTGTACTTCCCGATATGCCGGATTGTGCAGAGATTACGGTGTTCTCGCCGATTATGACATTATGAGCAACTTGAACAAGGTTATCAATCTTAACGCCTTTTCTTATAATCGTTGAACCAAGTGATGCGCGGTCAACCGAAACATTTGAGCCGAGTTCAACATCATCTTCAATAATTACATTCCCGATTTGAGGAATTTTCTGATATACTCCTTTTTCATCAGGCGTGAAGCCAAAGCCATCGGAGCCGATAACTGTACTTGAATGAATAATAACATTATCACCGATTACACAATCTTC
>CAYLVF010000176.1:0-3080 GCA_964387045.1 uncultured Melioribacter sp.
GGATTAAGCGGCGGAATCGGTTATAACTTTTTCCCCGGAATAGAATTAGATATCAATCTGCATTACGGTATTTTAAATTTACTTGGGAAAAAAGATTACGAAGACAACATCACCGCAATCGATCTAACCGTTTCAATAATGTTCGGCATTTAAAACTTGAAAGCAATTCCTATGTCGGTTTTTGTATCCGTCTGCTTTATACCGTCCGGCGGATCTGAATCATGTCTTAACTTAAAATTTACCGACAAAGAAATAAGTTCGGTAATCTTAACCGTTAAGCTGTTCTCGGCAAGTAGTTTGTAATCCGAAAAATTATCGAACATAGGTTGATAATAAACAACGCCGCCGAAATTAACATAGGGATTGATCCCAAGATAGTATGAAAGGTAATTACTCCATCGATGAACATTAACCTCTGGAAGATGAACTGAATTTCCCGGCAAGTTAAAATTTTCGTGCTCGAACATGTATGCAGTACCCAGAGTTAAATCACCATTAGAAAAGTTCAAAAATTTATATCTAATACCGCCGCCTATTAATTCACGGTTATCGATCAGCACTTTTTTATCATAATTAACTTGTCCAAAAAATTCAAGATCAAGCAGCTTAGTTAGTTGTCTTACATGACGAAGGTGAATCAGTCCTTCATTTGAAGTCCGGTTCCCATCAACCCATTCATAATCACTTTCGAATATTAAAAATGTTGTTACAGAAGATAATTTCCAATCAATTCTACCGTCAATACCAGCTTCTGTTTTTTCCGAGTTACCGGTTTTAATTGTTCCGCTGAATTCAAAATAACCGGTAAAACCTTTTAATGTATCCGGGGTTCTGTACTTTTCCGTGTTTACTTGAGCTTGAGTACTAACAAGCAAAATAAAGAAGAATATAACTAACAGCTTTCTCATGATTATTTTTTATTTGATTGCAAAATTTAAACGCTAATTTAATAAACTAATCTTTAGCGCTGAAGTAAATGAAAAATTTTATTTATAATTTTATCGCTACGGAAATTTGTAATAGAATTTGAGTAACAACTTTATGATAAAAATAATTTCGAATAAAAACCGCAAAGAAAAATCCAACCTTATCACTTTGTTTGATGAGGAGTCAAAAAATAAAGTTAGTGCATTTCACAAAACAATACTTAATTACAAAGCAACACCACTTCATGTAATGAATTCGTATGCAGATAAAATCGGTGTAAAAAAACTTTGGGTAAAAGATGAATCAAAGCGTATGGGATTAAAAGCATTTAAAGTTCTTGGTGCAAGTTATGCTATTACAAACATCTTGTATGAAAAACTCGGTTGGGATAAAAAAGAATTGTCGTTTGAAAAATTGTTAAAAGAAGATTTATCGCAATTTACTTTTGTCACAGCAACAGACGGCAATCACGGCAAAGGTGTTGCCTGGATTACAAATCAATTTGGTTGTAAATCCTTTGTTTTTATGCCGAACACATCTTCCGAAACTAGGATAAATAATATTAAAGAATTTGCGACAGAAGTATTTGTAGTTGACGGCAATTATGATTTTGCTTCCGGTATAGCGAAAGAATATGCAAAGCAAAAAAATGCAATCTTAGTTCAAGATTCTTCGTGGGACGGTTACGAAAAAGTTCCGCTGATTATTATGCAAGGTTATCTAACTCTTATTGATGAAATTTATGAACAACTTAACGAGGATAATTTCACACACATATTTCTTCATTGCGGTGTCGGATCAATGCCGGCTGCAATTGAAGCATATCTTGTTAATAAGTTCGGCTCTGAAAAACCAATCACAATTATTGTTGAACCGAATAAAGCAGATTGTTTTTACAAATCGGTAGAAATAAATGACTGCGAACCGCATTCGGTTTATGGTAAATTAGATTCAATAATGGCGGGACTTTCTTGCGGAACACCAAGCAAACTTGCATGGGATATCATTTCGAAGCATAGTAATTATTTTGTATCGTGTGATGATGAATTTGCAATACTCGGAATGAAGGAATTTTCAAACGAAAATATTGTTTCGGGCGAATCGGGAGCTGTTTCGTTAGGGATACTGAAGTATGCTTTTGATAATGATAAATCAATTTTAGAAAAATTAGAAATAGACGGCAGTTCTAAAGTTATGTTGATCTCCACAGAAGGAGATACCGACCCTGCTTTTTATGCGAGTATAATTAACGATTCCAATTGACACTTACCTGATATTTCATTACATATAATTTAAGTATCCTCTCAAAAACAGGAGGCAATATGCAAACCTATGTATTGATGACCAAACTTCCCCCAACACTATCGCAACATATGAAAGACCGTGCAGAAATCGGCAGACAATGGCTCGCACAGGTCAAAGAAAAATGTCCTGAAGTAAAATTTATTGCACATTATGCACTTTTAGGTAAGTATGATTTCATGGATATTTATGAAGCTCCCGATAACAAATCCGCAGCTAAAGTTTCCATGATTAGTTTATCGAACGGTGCATTTCAGGCTGAAAGTTGGAGCGCTATTCCTCATAAAGATTTTATTGAATTGACAAATGAGATTTGATTTATGCACTGACTTTATGTCCGCATGCTTGATGATATTAAAGATGGAATCTTTCCAAAAGATTCCATCTTTTACAGTACATTCAACTCCTTCAATATTATTCTTGTTAGATTAATCCTTGCTTGAGATGTAATGTTTTCGTAATCGGAAGCATCCATATTCATTGCGAAAACAAATACATCATCATTAGTTTCAACGTAACCGACATACCAGCCGGTATAAATTCCATCGCGTAGATCACCTAAACCGGTTTTACCACGTAAAATATAATTGTCTGTTTCTTCGGCTATCATTATACCTTTTACAATATCAATGTTGTGCTGCGAAAAAGGTAAATCATTTTTTACAAATTTCTTTAAAAATTCTATCTGCTCATTGGCAGAAATTCTTAAACTCCAATCAAGCCAGAAGTAATCAATCTTATCCCCGATAATCTTGTTGCCGTAATTCAATTCATCCAAGTATTTCAAATAAATTTCTCTATCGATTCTTCTTGCTAGTTCTTGGTAAAACCAAACGACAGAATATTTCAAA
>CAYLVF010000176.1:3090-5730 GCA_964387045.1 uncultured Melioribacter sp.
AAATCGTGATCCATATTCCATTTATCCCAACCTCTGTCAACGCTATCCCATTTAATAACATAATTTTCATCAGGAATAATTCCTTCTTCTAAAAAAATAATTGAGTTGGGGATCTTAAATGTTGATGCGGGAAGCATTCTTGTATTACATCTTTCTTCATTGTAACGGAAGTATTTATCATTACTGAAATCATACATTATAAAGCATCCGTCGATTCCTTCAAACAAATGCTTAATATCTTTTTGAGCAGATAAATTAATTGTAAAAAGAATTACCAATAAGATTAACTTTTTCATTTCTTGTTCTCTCTAAAATTCTTGATATAATTTCTCGTAAAGTTGCTTAAAACAAGTTTACCGCTTATCTCGGCACGATCTTCTAAAAGAGTATCCCAATCTTCAGTTCCTTCCCAAAGAACTTTTTTTAATTCTTTCATGGCATCCGGACTTCCGTTCGAAAGTGAATCGCTCTGATCGTTAATAGCTTGATCCATTTCATCAATTGAAGAAAATACTTTGTTGAATAATCCTTTTTGCTCACACCATCGGGAAGTTTTCCATTTAAAATCTATTGACATCTCCGAGAAAGCGCTTTTACCAATTTTTCTTTCGACTGCGGGACCTACGACGAAAGGACCGATGCCCAAAGCAAGTTCACTAAGTTTTGCAGAAGCATTTTCAACAGCGAACGAATAATCAGATGCGGCAACTAGACCAACACCTCCGCCGACAACTTTTCCTTGTACTCTTGTAATTATAAACTTAGGAGATTTTCTCATGGCGTTTATAACTTTTGCAAATCCCATAAAGAAATTTTTTCCGGTTTCACAATCGGTAATGGAAATCAATTCATCGAATGATGCGCCGGCGCAAAATGCTTTCTCACCTTCGCTTTGCAAAATAATTACTTTTGCATTTTCGTCATTGCCTGCGTTTGTTATTGTCTCAGCTAATTCATTCAATAATGAACTTGGCAATGAATTACTTTTTGGATGATAAAAAGAAATTCTGCAAATTTTATCATGATTCGATGAAGTTACTTTACCTTCCATTAAAACCTCGCTTTATTATATGATTTTTAAAATCTCTATAAAATTATTAATAACAAAATCCGGTTTTAAGTCTTCTATTTCTTTTTTACTTCTGTAACCATAAGTTACACCGCAAGTTATTGAACCGGCATTTTTGCCGCAAAGAATATCAAGTTCGGTATCGCCCACCATAATTGCCTGATGAGGCGAGGAATTCAGATCATTACAAATTTTCAGCAGCATATCCGGTGCGGGTTTATGAGGTAAGCCGGGTCTTCTTCCCATTATATAATCGAAATATTTTGAAAGATGAAAATGTTCAATTATTCTATCAGCTTGATCTTGTGCCTTTGTTGTTAGAAGTGAGATATTAAATTTGCGTGCTTTTAATTCATATAAAACTTTTTCTACTCCGGGATACAATAACGATGAATCAATGTAATCGAAGTAAACAGATTTATAAATTTTTATAAACTTTTCAAAATCATTTACAATTATTCCGAAATCCTTAAAAATATCTTCAAAATGATGACCAATTTTTTTATAGAATTCTTCTTCAGGTAAGATATACCGTATATTCAATTCGTTAAAAGAATGAATTGTTGCTTCGTAGATATTTTTATGCGATTGAACAAGCGTTCCGTCCAAATCAAAGACAACAGTTGTTATTTGTTTATCCATCGTTTTCTTTTGTTTGAATTGCAGCAAAGTTAAGAAAATTTTTCGCATAGAAATAATTAGTTATATTTGTCCAATTAATTTTGAAGATTATTTCATATATAATGTAGGAGGCGATATGCCGGTTGTAAATTACGAGAAGTATTGTAAAATGTTGGACAACGCAAAGAAAAACAAATTTGCTTATCCTGCTATCAATGTAACAAGTGAAGTTACGGCTAATGCTGTTTTGGAAGCTTTTGCGGAAATGAAATCCGATGGTATAATTCAAGTCAGTACTGGCGGCGGCGAGTTTGCTTCGGGAATAATGTTAAAGGATGCTGCACTCGGTGCTATATCAATTGCAAATCATATCCATCTTGTCGCTGATAAATATGATATAAACGTTGCACTTCACACCGACCATTGCCAGCCGAAAAAAGTAGACTCATTTCTAAGACCGTTAATTGAAGAATCACGAAGAAGAGTTGCAGAGGGAAAACTTCCTTTATTTAACTCTCACATGTTTGACGGAAGTGAACTTCCACTTGATGAGAATATGAAAATAGCCGTTGAATTATTAAAAGAATGTAAAGAGTTGGGAATTATTTTAGAAGTTGAAGCCGGCGTTGTCGGTGGCGAAGAAGATGGCGTAAGCAATGAAGATGCACCGGCGGAAAAACTTTATACAACTCCCGAAGATATGCTTTATGTCTATGAAAAACTCAGCAAAGTGGAAGGTGCGCGTTATATGTTTGCCGCAACTTTCGGGAATGTTCATGGAGTTTATAAGCCGGGTAATGTAAAACTTCGTCCGTCGATTTTGAAAGAAGGACAAGATGCGGTAATATCAAAATATGGCGAAGATGCTGCTTTCGATTTAGTGTTTCACGGGGGAAGCGGTTCTTCTTTAGAAGAAATTAGAGAAACCTTAGAATACGGCGTTATTAAAA
>CAYLVF010000177.1:0-5627 GCA_964387045.1 uncultured Melioribacter sp.
AACTAATTCTTGGTGTAAATTCAAATCTTAGTTTGAATTCTTTAGAATCAATTATTTCATCACCTATCCGGGCAACAACTCTATCCTGAGGAAGAATTACTGATAATAATAAAAAATAAATTAATAATACTAAGTGGGTTTTTTTCATAGTAATATTTTTCTTTTTAATGATTAGGCAAAAATATGTAATTAATAATATTAAATTACTTCCCGAATTTAATTTTTCATAAATTTATGGCAATTAAAAGATGCGGATTCGAATGACTGATCATATGCGAAATATAATGAAATATTTTAAGCCGGTTTATTTTGTATGGCTTTTGGGGATTATGCTTTTAATTATGGTCTATTTTTATGGAGATGAAAATCTTGATTATAACGAAACAAACTCCAATCTCATTGAGATTCATTATGCCGATGCCATCACGCCGGCTCATCAAAGTCTAATAAATAAATTTAATGCGAAGTACGAAGGGAGAATTAAAGTAGTTCCAATTGACTTGCCGTTTACAAAATTCAGTACTAATGAACGCAAAGAACTGCTTGCAAGAGCACTAAGAAGTAAGAGTGAAAAGATTGATATCTTTGCCGTCGATATTGTATGGGGTTATCGATTCGCTAAATGGGCAGAAAATTTAACGCCGCATTTTTCACAAGATTTATTGGATAAAATTATTGAACCGATATTTCCCACTTGTTATTTCAATGATTCTTTGATAGCATTTCCACATACAATTGATCAAGGTACGCTCTATTATAGAGAGGATATATTAAAAACGTTGCCGGATTCCGAAACTATTCTATCAAAGGTCCAAGAGTCCATATCGTGGGAAGACTTAATAGCACTAGGTTTACGATTGCAAAAAGAATATCCTAATTTTTATCTATTCCCTGCTTCCGATTATGAGGGGCTTATTTGTTCTTTTTCTGAATTGCTCCTTAATCTCGATAGAGATTATTTCCAAAACAAAACTATTGACCTTACCAAACCGGAAGCAGTTAAAGCCTTGAAAACTTTACAAAATTTTATTCACACTTATCAAATTACTCCTAAAGTAGTAACAGGCTTTACAGAATTTCCGTGCCATGAATTTTATCTTGCTAACGACGGGGTTTTTCTTCGATCATGGCCTACATTTATTTCAGAGCATTTTAATATTTATGGAAATCTTGATCCCGAAGTAATTAAGAGAGCACCGTTACCGCACTTTGAAGGCACTAAGCCGGCTTCAGTATTCGGCGGATGGAATTTAATGGTCTCTAAATTTTCTAATAATAAACCTGAGGTTATTGAGTTTATTAAATTCTTGCTTCAGCATGAATCTCAAAAAGAATTGTTTGAAGTAAATGGTTCTCTCCCTGTTCTAAAATCTGTTTACAATGATCCGACAGTAGAAAACTCTAATGTATTGAAATTTTATAAAAGCCAATTTGAGTTCGGCGTTCACCGCCCGTTATTGGAAGACTATACTCGAATCAGCGATATAATTTCATATTTTGTTCATCATACTTTAACAGGTGAAATTTCAGTAGAAAATGCTCTAACTCAAGCTACGAAAATGATTAACTCAAACGAAGTTATTTTCAAATAGAAGCAATATTCACATGCAAAAGTTTTTTGAAAATATAAAAAAATATAGATTAGAGCTAAGGCATATAACGGTTCTGTTTATTGTACTTGTATTTTTTCAAATAGTTTTATCCATCATTCAGAAGCAATCACTTCAGAATTTCTTGGAAAACACTCAAAATTGGTATCAGCAGGATTCGGCAGAACGAATTGCACATTTAGCAACAACATCTCTCGAGTTAATTTTGGAAAATGTAGATATCCGCAAAGTTGAATCGGATTACGAACAAAGAAAAATTGTTCAGTCTTTCAATATTATTTTTAGCCAGCAGCTGCTTCAAAAAAACGTGGAAGATATCTGTCTTATTATATCTGCCTCGGGAGAAGACTACGCATTTGACGACGGAAATGATCTGTTTAATTATTTGCATGACCGTGTACTGCCGATTAGTAATTATACAGAAAAACATAAAACAGCACTTGGTTATTTTAAGGAAATTAAAGAAGCAATTCGTTTAGAAGAAAGAATTTATAGTAAGATAGAAGAACATGAAACTTTTCATACATTTGTTCCTTTTGTTCCAAACGGCGAATATCAAGGAGTCCTTTACATAAGGAAAAAACCCGATTTTGAAAACATAACCGGTGAAATAATTTCGAGTTACGAAGAGACCGCACTTATTTATTCTTCATTAATATTATTCGGGCTTCTTGCGATGTATTATATTTCTTCATATACATTAAAAGAGCGAAACGAAGCACAACGTTTATTGTATGAAGAAAACGAGAAGCACTTAAAAGAGCAGATAATACACGAAAAAGAATCTCTTTTTACAAAAAGAATTTACCACACACATCATAAAGCCGAAAAGGTAATGGGATTCATAAAGGAAGACTTGAAGAAATTAGCGGAAGAAAAATCTCCGGAGATAATAGATCGCGTTACAAAATATTCAAATTTTATTTCCCGTGTAATTTACGATATGAAATGGTATGACCCGCCGATTCATACATTACGTGGACAAATGTTTGATACTAATTTGAACGGTCTAATTAATTTTTTAGTAAATCAAATATTTTTAAGAATATCATCTAAAACAGACTCGTTTAGTTTTGAACTCGATCTAGATGAAAATATACCCAACGTAAACATAAATGAATTCGTAGTTTGGGAAATAGTGGAACCGTTAATTCAGAACTGTATTGATCATGCCGGTGTTGAAAAAATATTAATCACTATTAAAACATCTTTCAATCCGCAAAACAATTTAACTACATTATCAATATCGGATAACGGAAAAGGATTTGTAGATGAATTACTTAATTTGAATACTGAAGGACAGAAGAATATTTTTTCTGAACATGTTTCAACTAAAAAACATGAAAATCAGAACAGCGGATATGGATGTTATATTGCACATCAAATAGCGGTAAAACGCTGTGGTTGGAAATTGGATGCAATGAATAACGATGCCGGTAGTGCTATGTTTTTAATAACGATTGATAATAAGGATACAAATGGACAGTTCAAACAAAATTAATCTGCTGTTGATTGAAGACGAGGACTTTGACGTAAGACGTGTAAAGAACACAATAAAAATTTTCGCACAAAGTTTGAACCTGAAAAAAGTTGTCAGTAACGGTGTCGATGCCTTGCAAATTTTGGAAGAAGAACCTGATGCCTATGATGTTATTATAATGGATTATCAAATCGCCGGTGCAATTCGCGGCGAGGAACTTATAAAGAAAATTAAAAAGATCAACCCAACTTTACAAATCATTGTAATCACTAAACTAACTATAAACATAACCGATTTTGAATTTGCAAGAAATCTTGTAGATACCGGTGCGTTTTGGTATTGCACAAAATACCCGGGGGATATTGAAGACTATATCTATCAACCGACAGATTTTTTGATGAGTATCTTCAATGCTTTTGAAAAAAAGAAATTACAAGCACAGACTTACCAATCAAAAAAGAAGCTTATAAAGAACATCGAAGATATTCTTGAGCAGAAGAAAATTATCGGCAGTTCTAGATCAATAATAGAATTAAAAAAGAAAATAGAAAAACTAGCTGAAAGTGATGTAAGTATATTAATCAGCGGGTCTTCAGGTACAGGTAAGGAATTGGTTGCCAATAATATTCATTATCGAAGTAGAAGAAGATTCGAAAATTTTATTCCCATCAATTGCGGCAGTATTCCTCATGAACTTGTTGAAAGCGAATTGTTCGGCTATGAAAAAGGAGCCTTTACCGGTGCGGCGATCAGTAAAGCCGGCTTGTTTGAAATGGCTCACAAAGGAACAATATTTTTAGACGAAATTTCTGAATTGCCCATGAATGCTCAAGTAAAATTACTTCGTGTTATTCAAGAAGGAGAAATTGAGAAAATCGGTCGTACCCAGAAAATTAAGGTTAATGTAAGAATAATGGCTGCAACCAACAAAGTGTTGGAAAAATCGGTTGAAGAAGGAAAGTTTAGAGAAGATCTTTATTATCGGCTCAATGTTGTTCCGGTATTAATTCCGCCGTTAGAAGAGCGAACCGACGATATACCAATTCTTGTAAATCACTTTCTTAAGGTATTTTGTCTTGATATGGGAAAACCGGTATTAAATATAGATGAAAATGTAATTGAAAAATTAACTCAATATAATTGGCCGGGAAATGTCCGGGAATTAAAGAATGTCGTTCAAAGGATGATCTTCAACGCAACCGACAGAATTACGATTGATATTTTTGAACAGTCTTTATTGAAATTCAGCGATGACAAAAAAAATTCGAAAACAGTATTCAATTTCGGAGTGCTTGACAAAATTAAGAATATGAAAAATCTTGAAAAGGAATTTAAAATCGAGTACATAAAATATGTCCGAAATAATTCTTCTTCTGATGCAGAGGCAGCCGAGAAACTTGGTTTAGCTCCTTCAAATTTTCATAGGCTGTGTAAGGACCTTGGAATAAAGTAGCACTTATCAATTTGATAATTCTATTAATAAGGAATTATATAACTTCTCTTCTTTTTGTTTCCCAAATCAACAAAACCAAATGGAATAATATTTGTTCAGTTTCTGTGTTAATAAAAAACCGAGATAACAATGAACTATAAAATACTATTACTCTTATTTTGTTTTGTGGCTAATCTCTCTGCCCAAGGTTTTCTAAGGGTTGAAGGAAAAAAAATAATTAATGATAACGGTGAAATTATTCTTAAAGGAATTGGTTTAGGTGGTTGGATGCTTATGGAAGGATACATGTTTAAAACTTCCGAGTTTGCTAATGCCGAGTATCAAATAAAAGAGAAAATAATTGATGTAGTAGGAGTAGAGAAAACCGAAGAATTCTTTGATTACTTCCATCAAAATTTTATAGTTGAAAAGGATATTGAAAAAATAGTAGAGTGGGGTTTCAATTCTATTCGATTGCCGATGCATTACAATAAATTAACTCCCGAAGATCAGCCCGGTGTATATTCGGAAAAGGGTTTTGCTTATATAGATAGTTTACTTGCTTGGTGTAAAAAGCATAATCTCTATTTGATTCTAGATTTACATGCAGCACCCGGCGGACAAAGTGATGAACCTATTAGTGATTACAACCCAAACAAACCTTCTCTTTGGGAAAGTGAATTTAATAAAGAAAGAACAGTTGATCTTTGGCGTGAAATTGCAAGTCGCTATTCCGATGAAGAATGGATAGGAGGTTTTGACTTAATCAATGAAACAAAATGGGATCTTGGTAACAACAACGCACCGCTGCGAGACTTAATGATTAGAATCACCGAAGCAATTCGTGAAGTCGATTCAAATCATATTGTTTTTATCGAAGGGAATTGGTTTGCAACTAATTTTACCGGACTTCCGCCTGCTTGGGATGATAATTTAGTTTGGAGTTTTCATAAATATTGGAATGAAAATAGTCAATCTGCCATTCAATCATATCTTACTTTAATAGAGCAAACAAACAGACCTCTATGGCTTGGTGAATCGGGTGAAAATTCGAATGTTTGGTTTACACGTTGCATAAAATTGATGGAGGATAATAATATCGGAT
>CAYLVF010000178.1:0-491 GCA_964387045.1 uncultured Melioribacter sp.
GACGGCCAATCGGTTTGCACCAACAGCAACAAAACAAAATTCAAATACCTCGTTGAAAATACTGAGCAAGAAAGAAAGAGTTTTAGAGAATACAATTCCAGCGATTAATCCGAGAGTGATCAAATTAAATGACTCAACATTGGTTTATGAAACCGCTGAAACGAATACTCAATTATTTAAAAATAATTCTAAACCCATTGTCGAGTTGGGAGAAAAATTTTGGTTCAGAGATTTCTATTGTGTAGAAGTCAAAATAAACTCTCATCAATTTGACCCTTCGACTAATTCAATCATTATTTATGAAAACGTTGAGATCGAATTAAAATTTGAAGGCTACAATAATTTTCAAGATCATTCTCCAATTCAAATTAAATCACAATTTGATCTTTCATTAAAAGAAATTATATACAATAGCAACATTGCAGAACAGTTCAGAAGTAATCGAAGAGAGTTTGAACTTATAAATTCAGATTCATGGATTAACTACAATA
>CAYLVF010000178.1:501-5586 GCA_964387045.1 uncultured Melioribacter sp.
ATAACGATTATATTAAAATTGCAGTTGCACAGGACGGAATTTATAGAATATCAAAAACCGATTTAGAAAATATAGGAACTCCGGTAAATTCGCTTGATCCGAAAACTTTTCAATTATTTGAAAATGGTTTTGAACAATTAATTTTTGTTAGAGGGGAATCGGACGGTGTTTTCGGTGAAGATGATTACATTGAATTTTACGGGACAAAGAATTATTCTAAAAATAATCATCGTGCAATAAACTCCGATACCCAGCCATACAATACTTATATGAATATATATACGGATACAACTTATTATTTCTTGACTTGGGGCGGTTCGCCCGGTTTGAGATATAAACTTGATAATTCAAATGTACTGGGTCATCATGATGAATTAAACTATCATACGGCAATTTTGCATTTTGAAGAAAACTCATTTTATCAAAATCTCAATAACAATGAAGTTCTAAACCAAACATCCGATTGGAATAAAAATAAAACTTGGTATTGGAATTGGATATTCACTAGTCGTAACTATACAATAAATCTTCAAGATATTTTCCCAAACATTGATGCAAAGTTTTATCTAAAACTCACCAGTGCTGGATCAAATATTTCAAGTAATGCTCATCAAGTTAGATTGAATTTTAATTCGACAAAAATTGATTCGCAATCTATTGACCGATTCAAACAGACAATTATGAGCGGCAGTGTTGATGCTTCTATGTTGAACACCGGTAATAATACGGTCAATGTACAAAATTATCCAAACGGGACAGTCCCGAACTTTTTAGCATACGATTGGTATGAAATAGAATATCCACGGTACAATAAATTGATCAATGGTTCATTAATTCTAACTGTTCCTGACAGTTATAATAATCAAATCGTAGAGTTGAAGATAACCAATGCAGATAATATTAATTATGCTATTTATAAAACCAAGGGCAATTCAAAAAAGATAATTAACTATTTATATAATTCCGGCGAATTAACTTTTATAGACACTGTTTCCACGGGTGATAAATATGCCATATTCTCAGATGGTAATGTGCTCAAACCGAAAATAGTTTTTAAAGGTAAATTCACAAATCTGCGAGCTAACAATACTCAAGCAGATTATATAGGCTTAACGGTAAATGAATTTTCGTCCTCTGTATCAAATTATTTATCGGAGATTGAACAATTATACTCGATCAAGTCAAAAAAAATATTAGTCGAGGATATTTTTGATGAATTTGGTTTCGGTTATCCAACACCGGAATCTATAAAGGAGTTTGTCAAGTTTGCTTATGATAATTGGAGTTCTCCCAAACCATCTTACTTAACATTATTCGGAGATACCAATTACGATTATAAAGATTATGTTTACAATAATGTTGGTGTAAAACTAAGTACAAATTATATACCTGCGTTTGGTAATCCTATAAGTGATAATTGGTATGCAATATGGGATCTCAATGCTCCATATATACCGCAGCTTAAGGTTGGTAGAGTACCGATTCTCTCAAATAACAATCTGCAATATTATTTAGATAAAATAAAGAATAATGCTTCTGCAGAATTTAATGAGTGGAATAAAAGATTCTTATTATTTTCAGGTGGAAGGGGTAATTATCCATCTGAATTGATACAATTAAAAGCAGCGAATGATTCGGTTGTTACAAATATTATTGAACCTCGACCGATTTCGGGTAATTATGATCACTTCTATAAAACACACGATCCGCAATCGGATTTCGGTCCGTTTACACCTCAAGAAATAAATCAAGCAATTAATGACGGCGGATTGTTTATATCTTATGTCGGTCATAGCGGAACTGCCACCTGGGATAATAGTATCAATACGGCGTCACAATTAATAAACAATGTTAATAGAAATCCGGTTATCAGTGATTTCGGATGTTCGACAAATAAGTACGGAGAACCTGATATAATTTGTTTCGGTGAGAGATTTTTGTTCGATTCTGACGGACAAGCTTTAAATTATATCGGGAATTCTTCACTTGGTTTCTTATCATCCGCAGTTTCTGCTCCGAAATATTTTTATGAATCCTTTAAAATAGATTCGTTAAAAGAAGTTGGCAATGCTCACATATACGCTAAATCAAAGTTGTATCAAATATTCGGTAATTCTCAAGTCTTTAAAGTTTTTGCTCTATCGAATATTATTTTAGGTGATCCGGCGATTAGATTAAGGTTTCCGAATTTACCCAACTTAACATTTGAAGAAAATCCATTTTTATTAACACATTCTGATTTGAATGATGTGTCCGATTCAGTTGAGGTTGGAATCATTATTAAAAATTTAGGGGTTGCTCCTTATAAAGAATTTGAAATTCAATTCAATCACTATTACGAAAATGATTTATTCGCAACTAAATCTAATCGTTACATATTACCCGGCTACAAAGACACTGTAAAAGTTTGGATAAAAACAAAAGAACTATCAGGGCAGCATCGATTGGTAATATTACTTGATTCGAAAAATGAAATCGAAGAATTATCAGAAACCGATAATACATATTCTGAATCATTCAATGTATTTTCATTCGCATTGCGGGATCTATTACCTTACACGCAATTAAATGGTAAACAAACTAATCTAAAAATCCTAAACCCCATTGAATATTCGGAAGATGATTTTAATATTTTAATGCAAGTCTCTGAATCGGACGATTTTTCTAATCCACAAGAAATAAGGTTTTTATCGACTGAATTAACTACTAAAAGTCCATCGTTAAATTTATCAAATAAGAGATATTGGATCAGATATAAAATTGATCAATCTGAATTTGATTTCTCTGCTCCAAAATCGATTTCGGGAAAGGGTTCATATGACTTTATTGTTGATGATGCTTCTTCTTTCCGTAGTCAATTGAAAGAGGGTGTTGGTTACTCTAATGGAAAACTGAGCTTATCGATAGACACTGTAAATGTTTCTGTACTTTCTGCCGGCTGGAATGCCGGGGCTACCTGTGTAATAGCAAAATACGGAATAAATCTGCTTGACAATTCATTTTTTGCAGGCATGGGAATCGCTGTAATTAATCCCCAAACCCTGGAAGTAGAAAGCAGTCAATGGTATACACTTTTTGGACAACCAGCGAATGTACAAGCACTTGCTGATTCCATTAACGCTATCGAACCTGGGAAAATTGTTGTTATGGGGGTTGCTGATGATGCCCGCAATAATTGGTCATCTAATTTAAGAACAGCAATTAAAACACTTGGAAGCTCACTAATCGATCAACTCCAATTCCGTGGTTCTTGGGCAATAATTGGTCGCAAAGGTGCTTCACCGGGTGATCCCGATATACTAGAAGAGATTAGAGGTCCATATGATGGATCAGTTTATCTTGAAAAAGAATACGTTGTTCCAAATCAAACTGGTTATTTAGTAACCGAAAGGTTAGGTCCCGTTTCACTTTGGGATACGCTTTTCGTAGATTATCAAATTCCTAGTGGGGCGGAGTTAAGTGTTACCCCTATCGGGATTAAGCAGAATGAGGGAGTTGATACACTGAGTACATTCATACTAAACTCGAGTACGATCCCAATTAATTTTATTAGTCCTAAATCTTATCCTTATGCTAAATTCAGATTTAAGTTTACTCAGAATGAAAATGGTGATTCACCATCTATATCACAAATTGGAGTTAGTCATCATAACACCGCAGAACTTGCGATAAACTATCAGACAGCTTCAATCGATCGTGATACCGTTATGCAAGGTGAATCAATTGCCGTAAATTTTAAAGCAAGTAATGTTGGTGAGGGAAGAGCACTGAATTTTAGGACAAAAATCGATCTGTTTAAAAGCAATACTTATCTTGAAACTGTTCTTGATTCAACTATACTTTTTATAAATCCCGAATCGGCAGTAGGATTAAATTGTAATAAAGTTATTTCAACCGAATATGAACCCGGTAATTATAAATTTGTTATAGAACTCGATAGCGATAACAGCAACATAGAATTATATAAAGACAACAATTCATTCGAATTGCCTTTTGTAGTTATTAAAGATACGGTTACATCAATTTCATCTGCAGTTGTTTCTGCAAACTTTGACGGTTATGAAATATATGATGGAGACTATGTTTCAGCTAATCCTAATATTGAAATATTTTTAGATTATTCCGGCACATTTGAACTAAGAGATACTAATTCGTTCGATATCAGGCTAAACCAAAAAAGAATTAGTTTTTCACAATTAAATAAAACATACGAATTTCAAAACAATAGAATAGTCTTCTTATACAAACCACAATTAGATAACGGGGATTACACACTTTCGGTAAGCGGTGAAAATATTCGTCCGGCTAACAGCGATGCCGCTGAGTATGTACGTTTTTTCAAGGTCTCCAATGAAAATAAAATTCTTTATCCCTATAATTATCCGAATCCTTTTATGAATGAGACCTATTTTACTTTTAAATTGACAAAAGTTCCAAACGAGTTAAAAATAAAAATATTTACAATAGCCGGCAGACTTATCCGCGAGATCAAACTTAACAGCGAAGATCTGAATTATGATTTGAATAGAATTTACTGGAACGGTAGAGACGAAGACGGTGATCTTATTGCAAACGGAGTTTATCTCTATAAAATAATTTCTTACGACGATAACGAAACAACAACAGTTACTAACAAACTTGCGATTGTCAGATAGTTTTCATTCACCAATCACAAAGTAAATCAATTCAAAAAGAATTATCTTTGCATCAATTAATTCAAAAAAGAGTTTTCAAAAATGAAGTCTAAACTTATCATTTTAATCTTAGCATTGTTATTCAGTTCAAATTCCTTTGCACAACTCTATTCTCTGCGGGATAATCAGGGGATGTTTAACGGCGGTCTGGGAATAACATGGATTGACGGACAACCATATTACGGGTTTCATCTTAGACCGGAATTTGCTTTTTCAAAAGTAGGTATCGGAATTGATCTTAAACTTGAGTTTGGAGCAGATGGAAAAATTAGAACCGAAAACTTCAACGAGTTTTCCGATTACTTAAGTATAATTCGTTATGTCCGATACGGACTAAAAGGCGATCCATTGTATGCAAGACTCGGTGCTCTTGATTATGCAACTCTTGGGC
>CAYLVF010000179.1:0-817 GCA_964387045.1 uncultured Melioribacter sp.
CCAAAATACCTGTACAGGCAATTGCTCCGAATCCATATCAACCCAGAACAGAATTTGAACCTGAAAAACTTGATGAGCTCAAAAAATCAATTTTAGAAAACGGTCTAATACAACCGGTTACTGTTAGGCGACTTAATGGAACTTACGAATTAATTTCCGGCGAAAGAAGACTAAGAGCATGTAAGGATATCGGTTACAAAGAAATTCCAGCATACATAATAAAAGTAGAAACAAAAGAAGCAATGCTTGCACTCTCTTTGATAGAAAATATTCAAAGAGAAGAATTGAATCCTATAGAAGTAGCAAGAGCTTACAAAAGATTAATGGAAGAATGCAATTTATCACAAGAAGAAATTGCAGTAAAAGTTGCGAAAGATAGAACAACAATAACTAATTCAATAAGATTACTAAAACTCCCCGAGGTTATTCAAAAAAGTATAATTGATAATGAAATTTCTGCCGGACATGCACGAGCACTAATTAATCTTCCCTCTGTTGAACTACAAATTGCAACACTGAACGAAATAAAGAAGAAAAATTTATCCGTTCGAAAAGTAGAAGCCTTAGTGAAAAAATTTCTATCAGGTTCTTCAGAAAAGAGAAAATCTAAATCGAGCCCTGCTTTAAAATCTGTTGAAATGCTATCACAAAATGATATCGAAAGTAAATTACGCGGAATATTCGGCACAAAAGTTCTTTGTAAGCAGAAAAAAGACGGTGCCGGAGAAATTATAATTGAATTTTATTCAAACGATGAATTAGAAAGACTATTTGAACTTTTTGAACTGATTGGCAAAAACAATTATTAAAATATCGT
>CAYLVF010000179.1:827-5570 GCA_964387045.1 uncultured Melioribacter sp.
GTTAGCTTTTTTAGTATTTACTCTTACCTGTTATTCCCAAACGGAACAAGATACGACTCTCAGCGTCCAAAGTGATGAATCCGGGTTTGTTATGGAAAAATCACCGTGGGGGGCGGTTTTAAGAAGTGCAGTATTACCCGGCTTCGGTCAATTCTATAACGAATCTTATTGGAAGATACCGGTCGTGTGGGGGTTCTTAGGTTACTTTGGTTATTTTTGGATTAATAACAACAATTTATATGCAGAGTATCGTGATTTGTATTTAGAAACAGATTTTACTAATTCCGATTATAAACGACTTCGCGATTTTTATAAGGATCAAAGAGATGAATTTGCTATCTATATCGTGCTTACTTATTTCCTTCAGCTGGTTGATGCTTATGTTGATGCACACTTATTCGATTTTAACGTTACACCCGATCCGGTTACACATACGCCGCAATTAGGTATTAAATTTTATTTAAGATAGAATAAACTATGAAAAATGTTCAACTATGCCCGAACTGTAACGCTGAAAATCCGATTTATAAATATAGCTGCACCCAATGTAAAGCATTTCTCCGTACAAGAATTGTAAACATCGACTTATGGCATACAATATCTTCTCTGCTTGAGTCTCCGGTTTTAGCATTCCGAAAAATTATTGAAGCTGAACATAAAAATTATATAATATTTTTGAACTCTATAATCGGGATGAAATTATTTCTGCTTACAATTATTCTGAATAGTTTCAGAGAAATGAATTCGGTAAGAACCGATTATTTTTTTACAAATCTATTTATTGTAATAGGTGTGTCTTACATTTTACTGGTTATTACAGCCTATTGCGTGACAAAGTTAAACCAATTATTCGGTTTAGAAAATCGTTTTAGAGATAATTACTCGATTCTAGTTTATTCATTTTTACCGCTAATGATGTCACTTGTTATATTATCACCGGTTCATTATGCATTGTTCGGAGCATACTGGTTTACATATAATCCGCCGCCGTATATAGTTAAGCCAATACCTGCGTATGTTCTTCTATTTATAGAAGGATTATTGTTAGTCTGGAGTTTATTACTTCTGATTTTAGGTAATTATACTCAGACAAAAAATAAAATTTACTCTTTTTTTGCCGGGTTATGGATTTATATTTTGATTGGTTTTATTTTATACTACCTTCCTCTATTACCTCTCGAACCGTAATTTATCAATTCAAGTAGTTTTCAAAGATAACCGTCTGAACTCTTCATTTTTTACATCGCAGCATTTGTTGGATTTTTATGCAGATAATCAATAACCGATCCGTAACGAATTCCTCGACCGCTTATGTATATCCGATCGTTACCTATAATGTCCATTACTGACCTGAGAATAAATGTCCCGGCTAAAATTACATCTTCTCTTCCACTTATAATTTTTTCATAACGGTTAAGAATTTCGGAAGGGGAGATTAAAGAAAATTCATCGATGAATTTATTTATATCGGTTAGTGTTAGCTGTGAGCCTTCGACTATATCCTCATCAAAATCGGTTAAACTGAGGTTTATTGCCGATAGGGAAGTAGGAGTACCGGCTACTGCAATTAAAGGTGTTGAAGATGGAAATATGCCTTTAAGTTCTTTAAAAATATTTTTAACAGAATTTTCTAGAGATTTCAATTCTTGTTCATCCGGTATATTATTATGAATAAATTGTTCGGTTAAATTAACGGCTCCCACAGGGAAACTTTTTTTATAAAATATCCGGGAAAAATTACCGTAAATAAGTTCAGTACTCCCTCCACCTATGTCGATTACAATTTTATTTTGAGTATTGGGTAAAACAGTCGATGCACCGAGAAAAGATAGTTCTGCCTCTCTCTCACCGGTTATAATTTCAATGTTAATATGAAACTCATCTTTAACTCTACGTAGAATCTCCTCGGAGTTTTTTGCAATCCGCATAGCATTAGTTGCAGTGCATAAAATAACCGAGCAATTATATTGATTTATCAATTTTTTATAAGCCGATAAAACGCAAATTAATTTTTCGATAGATTCCTCTGATATATTCCCACTATCTGTTAAACCTTTACCTAACCGTGGAGCTTCATACCTATTCAGAATGGTTTTAAACTCATTCGAAATCTTGTTCACTTCTGCAATCAGAAGTAATACGGTATTTGAACCGATATCAATTGAAGCAATAGTCATCTTTTTTTGATATTTTTTGAATAACAATGTGCTAATCTATGGAAAACCAGAATAAAATTTCGAAAACAATTCTATTTCTTTCGGTACTTTCTTTTGTCTTGTTTGCCGGAAGTTATTTAACCAAGATAAATTTAATTTGGCAATTTTTTGATGCCGAGACAATAGACTTAAAATCGACATATTTAGGTCGTGAATTATCACTTGTATTCAAATCATTACTACCTTCATTTTCTATAACGTTAATTTCTTTTTTTTCGTTTATATTATTTTTTTTGGCTTATTTAGTCTATTCAAAAATAAATTTGAAAAATAATGGATGGTTGTTTATCATATTAATAATTTTGGTCATTACCACCCCTTTCGAGTTATACTTATTTATTAAAATTGACTGGAAAATCATTGTAGAATTAATGAAGACAAGCATCAGTCAAGATTTCATTTTGAGCTTACTGAAAAAACGGCTAACTATACTTGGTCCATTTCCTTTGATTCTGTTATTTTCTTATTTTGTGATAATCTTTCTAACGGTATTCAAACCATTTAAAAAGTAAATGAAAATAAAAGAAAAAGAATTCGAATCTATTTTACATGATCTGAAATCACTTGCCAATCAAATGGGAGCAACTGTTAGATTTGAGAGAGGGGATTTTCAAGGGGGTTATTGTATTCTTAAAGAATCAAAAGTAATTGTAATAAACAAATTAGCTTCGACTCAACGCAAAGTTATGACTCTCTCAGCTGCACTAAATGAACTAGGTGTTGATAGTGTTTATTTACCTCCGCGCCTTAGAGAAATAATTGAAGAAATGGATTCTAACTAATGAAAATACTAGTTCTTAACGGTCCAAATCTAAACATGCTCGGTAAAAGAGAAGTAGATCAATACGGAACTTTTGATCTTATCGATATAGAAAATGAATTAAAGAAAGAATTCAATTTCACTTTTGAATTTTTCCAGAGTAATCATGAAGGGGAATTGATTGACAAAATTCAATCTGCTCCCAATTATTTCGACGGGTTAGTTATTAATCCGGGCGGATATTCTCACACATCTGTTGCAATTAGAGATGCACTTTCAATCTGTAAAATCCCTAAAGTAGAAGTTCATATATCAAATTTAGCTAGAAGGGAAGACTTTAGACAAAGATTGTTAACTGCTTCTGTTTGTGATGGTTATATTTCCGGATTCAAAATTAAAAGCTACATCGCAGCGGTGTACCTTATTTCGAAACTTACTAAATAAATCACCTTACACATAGTCTTAATCTTAATCGTAATCTTGCTCTTAATCGGGTAAAAATTGAGTAAGATTACGATTAAGAGCAAGATTAAGAATTTTTTTACGTAAGATGACTAAATAATTATTTTTACCTCATAAATTAATCTAAATCTTAATACCAACAAATTTGATTACCTCTTTGCTTTATATAGGCTTATAAGAATTCTCTAAACGTAAACATGATGTAAAACTTTAATCTTGATATTATATTGTCGATTACTTATTTTGTCTAAACCACAAAATGAAACTTAGCTATGAAAGACTTCGGATTAAAAAAATTATATTACTCAATCAGCGAAGTAAGTAAAATAACCGGATTGGAGCAATACATCCTTCGTTATTGGGAATCTGAATTCGACATTCTTAAACCGGGTAAGAATAGAGCCGGTAACCGAATTTACACCAATAAAGATATCAACTTAATCTTACGGATCAAGAAACTGCTTCGTGATGAAAAATATACCATTGAAGGAGCAAAGAAAATTCTTGAAGAAGAAAGTACTGGTATCGCACCTGAACAAACACAGGAAGTTAAACCTACAAAACCAATAATCAAAGTCAACGCAAACATCAACTCGCTTAAGAATGACCTTGAAGAAGTAAAGCAATTTTTATTAGATTTACAATCTAAGATTTGAGTGAGTCAGCTCTAAAAATCTAATTGCTCTCAAATTCTTACAAAGAGTTAAAATATATTTCTATTGATTAAAAATATTTTGCATTCGGAACGTAGCGCAGCCCGGTAGCGCACTTGAATGGGGTTCAAGGGGTCGCGGGTTCAAATCCCGCCGTTCCGACTCATAAACCTTGATTATAAATTATGATCGGGAACTAAAAGTCTATCCTACTTCACTCATCAACTCCAATCCTTTGCTTAACTGCTCATGGTTTGCAAAGAGATGAGAAAAATGCCCGTGACGCCGGTGATGACTTTTTCGTTATTAAACCGGTGGAAAATCAAATTCTGAAACTTCATGTAAATGATTTAATTCGAAAGAGTATTACATTGGGGTAAATTAAAAATATCTAAAGAAGTTAGTCTTCTTTTTCTCAAAGTTATTAATTGTACTTATCGTCCTGAATTCGTTATTTTTATCAGAGACAGTGAAGAAGTGACTTCAATTAGAAATCTTATCTCGTTGTAAAGGGGTATTAAGATGTACGATTCAAAGATAACCAATAACAACCAGCCCGCATTCAACTCAAGTAGTAAAATAAATAAAAGTGAGATTCTTCGAAAAATCGTCCCGTCTTTTTTGATTTTAATTGCCGGTCTAATGATAACTT
>CAYLVF010000180.1:0-5562 GCA_964387045.1 uncultured Melioribacter sp.
TGATTCGCTGTATGTTGCAAAACCTTCGTTAAGCCAAATGCTGTTCCAATCAGCGCATGTAATCATATCTCCAAACCATTGATGTGCTAATTCATGAGCAATAATTGCGGTATTGTATGCACCCATAGAAGAAAGAGTTTGGTGTTCCATGGCACCGCCCCAAATAAATTCAGCGTGTCCGTACTTTTCATTTATGAAAGGGTATAAACCGTATAAATCAGAAAAAACATCCAGCATATTTATGGTTTCGTCTAAAATATTCATTCTGTTTTGAGTATGGTTGTGTGCATAGTTATAATGAATGACCAGCATAGAATCGGTCGGCGAATAATGATAATATTGTTCATAAATTTTATATGGTGCAATTGCCAGAGAAATTAAGTAATGAGCAATCGAATAAGATGAATGCCATTTATAAGTATGTGTTCCGTCACCATTATCAACAATTTCTTCAAGAGAACCGTTGGAAGCCGGAATTAAATTTTTATTAATGGTTATCCAAATATCAGCGGAATCGGCTTTATCTGAGGGATCATCTTTACAAACCCACCAATCAGGAGCTCCGTAAGGTTCGCTTAAGGTCCAAATTGCATCAACCGAAGTGCTGTAACCAAAACTACCTAAACCGGAAGAACCGGGCACACCTTCGTAGGTGATTTCAGTTGAAAACTCATCACCATCACTTACAGAAGAATTCAGTGTTACTTGTACTTGGTGATTTGCATGATTAAACGCAGCACTAATACCATTTACTTTAACTTCTGTTACAGTTAGTTGATTACGTAAATCGAAAAACACCGAGTTAATATTACCTACAGCTTTTGCGTTTATCGTCACAACGCTGTTAAAATACACAGGATTTTGTGCCGACTTATTATAAGTAATATTCAAATCCAATTTGTAATAGGTAACATCAATATTTTGATCACCGGGATATTGAACCGTGTTATTCATTTTTGATAATAATGAATAAGTAGATTTACCATGAGAACAAAGATGGTCTTCATTTGTTTGTGAATGTGTAACTAGTAATAAAGAGAACACAATAAATAGAATAGAAAGTTTTTTCATTAAGTACCTCGGAATAATTTTGAAGTGCAAAGATAAGATTCTTCTGAACAAAAATTAGTGTAATTATCTTTATATTATAAAATATGAGTTAAGAAACTTAACAAGATTCCCGCAGCAACCGCTGATCCAATTACACCGGATACATTTGGTGCCATAGCATGCATTAGTAAGTAATTTGATTTGTCTTCAGTTAAACCCATATGCTGAACAACACGCGCACTATCGGGCACCGCAGAAACTCCCGCAGCTCCGATCATCGGGTTCAGTTTGTTATCACCTTTTAAGAAGAGGTTCATTACCTTGGCAAAAATTACTCCGCCTGCTGTTGCTATCATAAATGAAATTGCACCAAGAACAAAAATCAAAATTGATTGCGGGGTTAAAAAAGTAGTTGCTTGAGTTGATGCACCAACTGTTAAACCGAGAAGAATTGTTACAATATCAATAAGAGGTTTTGAAGCAGTATCTGCTAATCGTCTTGTAACACCTGATTCCTTTAATAAATTTCCGAAGAACAACATTCCAAGCAATGGTAAACCGCCAGGAGAAATAAAAGTCGTTAGAAGTAAACCGACAATAGGGAAAAGAATTTTTTCAGTTTTCCCGACTGCACGGGGAGGTTTCATTTTTATCCTTCTTTCTTCTTTTGTTGTAAGAAGTTTGATAATAGGTGGTTGTAAAACGGGAACTAATGCCATATAAGAATATGCAGCAATTGCTATAGCTCCGATTAATTCGGGTGCTAATTTTGATGAAAGGAAAATAGCCGTAGGACCATCAGCCCCGCCGATAATACCTATTGCCGCAGCTTGCTTTGTACTGAATCCTAATGCTAATGCAGCTAAGAATGTTAAAAATATACCTATCTGGGCTGCAGCTCCTAAAAGCATTAATTTGGGGTTTGATAGAAGCGTCGAGAAATCGGTCATAGCACCGATTCCCAAAAAGATAAGAGGCGGATATATTCCTTTTAAAACTCCGTAATAAAGATAGTTTAATACGCTGCCGTCTTCATAAATACCAATTTGCATACCGGCAGATTCCAAGAAGGGGATATTGCCGAGAAGAATTCCAAATCCGATAGGGACTAATAATAACGGTTCATATTCTTTTAAAATACCGAGTGAAATAAAAATACATCCAACAATAAGCATGAGAAAATGACCTATTGTCAGATTAGCAAAACCGGTGTATTGAACAAAAATATTAAAACCGTCAATAAACTCACGAAGAACATCCATCACTAACCCCCAATCTCAACTAAAATATCACCTTCAAGCACCGAATCGCCGGGTTTTACTTTGATCGATGTAACCTTTCCTTCTTTATCTGCAGAAATATTATTTTCCATTTTCATTGCTTCCATAACAAGAAGCCTGTCGCCGCTTTTGACAACATCACCTTCTTTAATAAGTATTTCCAAAATTGTACCCGGTAGAGGCGCTTTAATATAACCGGCACCTTTTTTCTCAGCGGGACTGCTTGTTTTAGCCCGGTCGGCTTCCGGTGAAGGATATGCTTGCTCTCTAATCAGCTTGGGAGTTTTTGTTGTCTTTATTTCTTGTCCTATTTCAACTTCATACTTTGAGCCGTTGACCTCCACTTCTGCAATATTATCCTCGATGTTAAGTAACTCAACATCGTATTTATTTCCTCTGATCGTAAATGTAAATTTTTTCATTTTCTTTCCTGTTTATCTTTTACCGGGGTATTGTCTTAATCCGTAAATCTTCGAACTCCAAGGAGAATATGGTTTCTGAACTTTCTTCATAGTAATAATTGTATTTTCAAAATCATGAACTTCTCTGAAATGTAAAAGTAATGCGGTTGAAATGGCAGCAGCAACTTCACCGGAAAGATCAATAATTTTGGATTCTGTTTCTTCTTTACCTGTTGATTGCAATTTCTTTTTAATTTTGTAATTAAGAAGTTTTGTTACATTTAGAAAAGTTATAAATAGAAACAACAGTGCTAAAAATACTATAGTATATCCCAAGACAGTCAGTATCAAATTATCGCTAGTAATATTTGAAATCTTAAATTGGAGATCCGGCAGGTCAGAGGTCGTTGAACTTATAGCAGAAGCGACAGTATCTTTAATAACGCTAATTGTATCTTGAGTTTGAATCATCTCGTTCATCTGGTTTCTCTTATAATGGCATATTAGAATGTTTCTTCGGTGGATTATGATCCTTCTTTGTACTTAACATTTGCAAAGCACGAATAACTCTGAAGCGAGTATTGCGCGGTTCAATTACATCATCAATAAAACCGTACTTTGCAGCAACATATGGATTAGCAAATTTCTGTTTATAATCCTCTTCCTTTGCCGCAACAAAAACAGCACGTTCATGTTCGTCTTCAATTGCTTGTAACTCTTTTGCATGAAGAACTTCAATAGCACCTCGGGGACCCATAACAGCAATTTCTGCCGCGGGCCAGGAATAATTTATATCACCGCGTAAGTGTTTGGAACTCATAACATCATAAGCACCGCCGTAAGCTTTTCTTAATATTATTGTTACTTTGGGGACTGTAGCTTCACCATATGCAAAAAGAAGCTTTGCACCGTGAAGTATTATTCCACCGTATTCTTGAGCAGTTCCCGGAAGGAAACCCGGTACATCAACAAATGTTACAATCGGAATATTAAATGAATCGCAGAACCTGACAAATCTGGCAGCTTTTCGGGAAGCATTTATATCTAGCACACCTGCTAAATAACTTGGCTGGTTTGCAACAATACCTACAGATTGACCGTTGAATCTTGCAAAGCCGGTAATAATATTCGGAGCATATCTTCTTTGAACTTCTAAAAATTCATTATAATCGACAACGGAGTGAATTACATCTTTCACATCGTATGGTTTGTTAGGATTTTCGGGGATGATTTCGTTTAGAACATCATCAAGTCTATCGATTGGGTCATCGCAAGGAGCTAACGGCGGATCTTCCAAATTATTTTGCGGCAGGTAGCTTAATAATTTTCTGATTAATAATATACCTTCGTTTTCATCTTCGGCAACAAAATGTGCAACTCCCGATTTTGTACCGTGGACACTTGCGCCGCCTAATTCTTCTTCGGTAACTACTTCTCCTGTTACGGTTTTTACTACTTTCGGTCCGGTTACAAACATATAAGATGTTCCTTTAGACATGATTGAAAAATCAGTCAATGCCGGGGAATAAACAGCACCTCCTGCGCACGGACCAAATATTGCGGAGATTTGTGGAATCAATCCGGAAGCCAAAATATTTCTTTGGAATATATCAGCATAACCACCGAGGCTTTTCACACCTTCTTGAATTCGAGCACCGCCGCTGTCGTTGATGCCGATAACAGGTGCACCGACTTTCATTGCCTTATCCATAACTTTACAAATTTTCTGCGCATACATTTCGGAGAGTGAACCGCCGAAGATTGTAAAATCTTGAGAGAATATATAAACTAATCTTCCATCGATGGTGCCATAACCGGTAACGACGCCATCGGAAAGATAACTTTGTTTATCAAGACCGAAGTCAACGGTACGATGCGAAACAAACATGTCAAATTCTTCGAAGCTTCCTTCATCCAAAAGAAGATCGATTCTCTCGCGGGCAGTATATTTACCTTTTTTATGTTGAGATTCAATTCGTTTTTCACCACCTCCTAAACGCGCTTTAGCGCGCATCGCCATCAACTCTTGAATCTTATCTTGAATCGCCATTTTATCTCCGTTTAAAAAAATTCTAATTGTTATTCTGTTTTCTCACAAAACTCCGTTAAAACACCAAAGGTCGATTTGGGATGTAAGAATGCTATGTTCATTCCCTCGGCACCTTTACGTGGTTGTTTGTCAATCAGTTGAATACCACCTTCATCAACTTCTTTTAGTGCATCTTCCAGTTCCGGTACATTAAAAGCAATGTGATGAATTCCTTCACCTTTCTTTTCAATAAATTTACCAATTGGACCCTCTGGGTCAGTTGATTCGAGAAGTTCAATTTTTGTATCACCGACCTTAAAAAAAGCTGTTTTTACTTTTTGATCAACCACTTCTTCAATTGCATAGCATTTTAATCCGAGTACATTTTCGTAATAAGTAATAGCTGTATCAAGGTCTTTAACAGCAATTCCGATATGCTCTATATGCGTTATTAACATTATTACCTCAATTCTTTTAATGAAACATAACAACAATTAATGTGCCTATTTCTATGTAAAATAATAAATTTTCAAAAATGGGGCATAGTCAGTATAAATAAAATATTTTGAATTCTTTATGACGTAGGAAAGAATTGTATTAAGGAAAAATTTCTCAATAATTGGAATGAATTTTATAATATGAAAAGGGGAATATATTGTTTTTTAGAAAATCTTGACAAAAGTTGAATTAAAGTATATTTTTACTGCTCGTTTCAACGAATGATTGTTCTTAAAAAGTATTAAAACATATTCCGCGTTAGCTCAATGGTAGAGCATTCGGCTGTTAACCGAAGGGTTGTAAG
>CAYLVF010000181.1:0-2813 GCA_964387045.1 uncultured Melioribacter sp.
TTCAGCAGCAGTTCTTCAAAGTTATCGACAGATGAAAATAAATTTGAAAAGCTTAGAAAGTGGCGGCTCGAACTTGAACGTGCATTATTGCTCCAATCTAATTTCCCCCTGTTAAACAAGGTTTCGAAGAGCATTCAAAAATTTAATATTCCGCTTGAACCTTTTTACGAATTGATACGCGGTATGGAAATGGATTTACAGAATAAAAGATATTTTACTTTCAATGATTTGCAGACTTATTGTTATCGTGTCGCCTCTACTGTCGGATTAATATGTATTGAAATATTTGGTTATAAACACCCCAGCATAAAAGATTATGCAGTTAATCTTGGTATGGCGCTTCAATTAACAAATATTCTTAGGGATGTTAAAACCGATGCGGAAAACGGAAGAATATACCTGCCGAAAGAAGACCTGGATCGATTTAACTACACCGAACAAGAATTAATAGATAATATTTATAATGACAACTTTGTACTGCTAATGAGATACGAAGCAAGTAAAGCAAGAAAATATTTTGAAGAAGCCGATAAGCATTTAAGGTTTGATGACAAACCGGCAATGTTCGCTGCCCGCGCTATGCAACATATCTATAGCAGATTATTATCGAAATTAGAAGCGGAAAATTTCAATGTCTTCGAAAAAAATATTAAAGTATCGAAAATTGACAAAACTTTTCTAGCGCTTGGTGTTTGGGCAAAATATAAACTATTCTACTGTTGGAAAATTGTTTTATTGTCGGTGGGGGTCTCGCGGGGTTATCTGCCGCTGATTTTCTCGCCTATAAATGTAATATTTTTAATTTGATTGAAGCGACTCCCAAATTAGGTGGAAGGGCTTATTCATTTTTATACTCACGGCAAAACTCAATTGTTGATAACGGTCAACATATTATGATGGGTTGTTACCGTTCCACACTCAAGTATTTTGAAATAATTGGCGCAATTGAAAACATAGATATTCAAAAAAATCTTAGTATTAATTTTGCCGCAAACGATAATCAAAAGTACCTGTTAAAAGCAAAGAGTAACTTTTATCCGTTTAATATTTTATTCGCCCTGCTTAATTATAAAGCATTATCTCTTTATGAAAGACTCAGCGTAATCAAAATATTTTCAAAAGTATTTTATAATGAACCGGAAGATTATTCTCATCTTACCACGAAAGAATTTTTAATAAAAAACAATCAATCACAAAATGCTATTGATTCGCTTTGGGAAATTATTCATGTCGGGACGATGAATTGCAAGTTGGATGAATCAAGTGCAGAAATATTTATTAGGGTTTTACGTGTAATATTTTTTACAGGTAATCAATCGACAAAAATTATTTTACCTAATCTTGGAATGAGTGAGACATATTGTAAACCAACCGAGTCATTTCTAGAAAAAAAAAATTGTAGTATCTCTTTATCGGAAAAGTTGATTAAAATTAATTTTGATAAGGAGATGAATAAAGTTGTTTCCATTGTGACAAATAGAAGCGAATACTCCGAGTTCGATTATTTAATTCTTGCAATTTCACCATTTCAGCTTCAAAAAATTTTTGATGATAGTGGAATTAAAATTACCCTCCCCTCTTTTGAATACTCACCGATTCTTAATATTCATCTTTGGCTGGATAAGAATTCGCTTAAAGAAAAATTCTATGGATTGATTAATTCAAGAATACATTGGGTGTTTAATCATACTGATCACATTACTCTTGTAACAAGTGCTGCAGATGAATTAATAGATTTAAATGATGATGAAATTATAGAAATTGTTCAGCAAGAGTTAGCTGATTATTTTGATGCATTCAAGAAAACACAAATTAAAGATTATCTTATTATTAAAGAGAAACGAGCAACGTTTAAACCAAGCATTATTAATACTCTTCAGAGAAAGAAACTATTAAATAATCTTGGCAATGTTTTTTTTACAGGTGATTGGATGAATACCGGTTTCCCATCAACCATTGAAGGTGCAGTGAGGAGTTCTCATATTTTTGCAGACGAAATATCCTAATTTTTATAAAAAAAAAGACATTTGCATTCTTTTAGGCTTGATTTATGACCCAATTTCTTAATAGTTTAATATGTCAAGAAATTTTAAACAAATGATGTGATTCCAAGGAGGAACTAATGTCAATTCTTAAACAAAAACTTGAACAAAAAATTGCCGAATGGCGACCGCGTACTGAAAGATTAGTAAAAGAATACGGTGATGTTAAGATCGGTGAAGTAAACATTGCACAAGCTATTGGCGGTATGCGCGGGGTGAAAAGTCTGGTTACAGATATTTCCTATCTCGATCCGATGGAAGGGATCAGGTTCAGAGGGTATACTATTCCAGAAACTTTAGCAGCGTTACCAAAACCGCAAGGTGCGGAAATGCCTTACGTTGAAGGGCATATCTATTTATTGCTGACAGGTGAAATTCCAACCGAAGAGCAAATTGCGGATTTTACTGCCGACTTTAACAAACGTAAAGGTGCGCCGCAATATGTATTTGATGTCATTAATGCAATGCCTAAAGACACACATCCGATGACAATGTTTTCTGCTGCGGTACTCGCAATGCAAAGGGAATCAATCTTTGCTCAAAAGTATCATGACGGTCTTCACAAAAATGAATACTGGGAACCAACTTACGAAGACTCTATGAATCTACTCGCAAAGCTTGCACAAATTGCAGCTTATATTTACCGGTACAAATACAAAGACGGCGATATTATTAAACCCGATTTAAATTTGGATATGGGGGGTAACTTTGCACATATGATGGGAATCGATAAACCTTATGATGATGTATCAAGATTATATTTTATTCTTC
>CAYLVF010000181.1:2913-5555 GCA_964387045.1 uncultured Melioribacter sp.
ATGATGGGAATCGATAAACCTTATGATGATGTATCAAGATTATATTTTATTCTTCATAGCGATCATGAAAGCGGAAATGTTAGTGCTCACACAGGTCACTTAGTCGCAAGTGCACTATCTGATGTCTACTACTCAATCTCGGCAATGACAAACGGTTTAGCCGGTCCCTTGCATGGTTTGGCAAATCAAGAAGTTTTACGATGGCTGCAAGGCGTGATGGAGAAAATGGGCAACCAAGAACCAACCGAAGAAATAATGAAACAATTTGTTTGGGATACTTTGAAATCCGGTCAAGTAATTCCGGGTTACGGACACGCAGTTCTCCGCAAAACAGATCCACGTTATACTGCTCAAAGAGAATTCTGTCAAAAACATCTTCCGAATGATCCTATATTCAAATATGTTGATCTGCTTTACAAAGTTGTACCTGATATTTTAGTCGAACAAGGTAAAGCAAAAAACCCTTGGCCTAATGTTGATGCTCAATCCGGTGTAATTCAATGGTATTATGGAGTAACAGAATATGATTTCTATACAGTCATGTTTTCTGTCGGTAGAGCTATTGGTGTAACGGCAAATATAATTTGGGCACGTGCTCTAGGTTATCCTATTGAACGACCGAAATCAGTAACAACTGCAATGCTTGAAGATGCAGCAGGTATTAAAAAATAGAATGAGAGGGGTGCTTAGGCATCCCTTCCTATTTTACTTTTCCCTCTACGATTTATAACTACTAAAATTTTCAAAATACTTTTTGATTTTTATTACCCAGTTTAATAAATCGAATTGTTTTAAAACCGCTTGATAGATAATCAATAAGATTCGTAACTTCAGTACATTAAATCAACAATTCAAGAAAATATACTTCCCCGGCTGATATAGGAATCCTTCTATGACATACGAAATGCTGTTTGTATTCGGAGTAATTTTACTTGCCATCTTTCTATTTGCAACAGAAAAGATTTCGGTTGACCTGACAGCTATTTTAGTGATGGCTTTATTACTAGTGAGTGGAATAATTTCTCCTGAAGAAGGTATTGCCGGGTTCAGTAATACGGCAACCATTACCGTTGGTGCAATGTTTATAGTGAGTGAAGCATTAAAGAAAACCGGAGCGGTAAATTATATAGGTATTGTCTCTTCAAAAATTTTCAAATTTAATTTTTGGGTAGGTTTAGTTGGTACTATGTTGGTTGTGGGGATTATTTCGGCTTTTATAAACAATACACCGGTTGTTGCAGTATTTATTCCTATTCTTTTAAGTGTATCGATGGATTATAAAATTAATCCTTCGAAATTATTAATGCCTATTTCGTTCGCATCGATGTTCGGCGGTGTTTGTACGCTTATTGGTACATCTACAAATATTTTGGTTAGCTCTATTGCGGTAGAAAATGGTTTGGAACCGTTAAGTATGTTCGAGTTCAGTTCGCTTGGCATTGTATTCTTTGGTGCCGGAATGATGTTCATGGTTTTTTTTGGTGTGAGAATGATACCAAAAAGAAAGTATGAAGGTGAACTGACCGAAAAATATGAGATGCACGATTACTTAACCGACATCATATTATTACCCGATGCCGAATCGGTAGGTTCGAGAATTCCCGATTCTCCGCTTGTAAAAGAATTAGATATAGATATTCTTGAAGTAATACGTAATAACCGGCGTTTATTACGACCGGTATCCGAAATTTATCTTAAAGCAGATGACACTTTAAGGGTAAGATGTGACTTAAAGCAGATACAAAAATTAAAAGACAGAATAGGAATAAAACTTCAATCGGATCTAAAATTACACGATGAAGATTTTAAATCCGAGGATCTTGAGTTAGTTGAAGTCATAATTGCGCCAAATGCTGAATTGATTGGCAAAACAATTAAATCATCTCGTTTTAGAAATGTTTTTCATGCAAATGCGCTTGCGATAAGACACCGAGGGAAATTATTACATAAAGGGTTTAGTGAAACAAAATTAAAAGCCGGTGATGCAATTCTTGTTGAAGTCAGAAAAGAGGACCATTATAATTTAAGAAGTAATCCTAATTTTGTGATTGTATCGGAAATTGAATTACAGAAATTCAATAAGAAAAAAATTATTCCTGCATTGTTGATAGTTTTGGGAATAATACTAACAGCAACTCTGAATATCTTCCCCATAATGGTAAGTGCTTTGTTAGGATGCATATTACTTGTTGCAACAAAATGTATTTCGCTTGAAGAAACTTACAAAGCAGTCGATTGGCAAGTAATTTTTCTTCTCGGAGGAATTCTATCTCTAGGAATTGCTTTGGAAAAGACGGGAGCTGCATTACTTATTTCAAATAAAATGATCGACTTACTTGGTGGAATCGGTCCGGTTGCTATTGTTGCAGCTTTATTTTTTCTCACATCCATTTTGACTTCAATTATGTCAAACAATGCAACGGCAGTTCTTTTAGCTCCGATTGCAATTTCTGCTGCGGCAACAATGAATGTTGACCCGAAACCATTCTTGATGGCGGTAACATTTGCAGCTTCTGCCAGCTTTATTACACCCGTTGGCTATCAAACTAATACAATGATTTACGGTGTAGGGCAGTATAAGTTTTCAGATTTTTTAAAAGTTGGTACTCCGTTAAATTTGATTTTTTGGATTTTAGCAACTA
>CAYLVF010000182.1:0-5534 GCA_964387045.1 uncultured Melioribacter sp.
TTCTGCTCAAACAAAAGCTAACATAGAAGAACCCACAATTAATGAAATCTATAAAGAAGGAACTATCGCAAAAATTATCCAAATATTAAAGCTTCCAAACGGATTGATGAAAATTCTTGTTGACGGAATTATTCAAGGGAAGATTAAAAACTTTGTAGAAAATAAAAGTTTTTTCGAGGCTGAAATTGAAGTAATCTTACCCGGTGTTGAAGACCCAAAAGAAATGAATGCTTTAGTTCGACAAATGACAAATATGTTTAAAGAGTATGTAAAGATTAACAGGAGCATACCAATTGAAACAATTAGCGCATATGAAAACATAGATGAACTTGACCGCAAATTATTTTATGTAGCTGCAAATATAAATCAAAGTATAGAAGTAAAGCAGCAAATACTTCAGACTTTTTCGTTGAAAGATCAGTTTTATGAAGTAATAAAAATCCTCAGTTCCGAAGTAGATATTCTTAAAGTGGAAAAAGAAATTGAATCTAAGGTTCAAGAAAACATTTCTAAAACCCAACGTAAATTTATTATTCAGGAACAAATAAGAATACTTCAAGATGAATTGGGAGAGGACGATGCAGCTTCACCCGAATTCACAAAAATTCGAGAGAAGATTAAAAAAGCAAAAATGCCCAAACCCGTTGAAGAAAAAGCACTCGAAGAATTTAATAAGTTGAAGAAAACTCCGCCTAGCTCCCCTGAATCTTCGGTGATTAGAAATTATCTAGATTGGTTAATTGATATTCCGTGGAAGAATAAAACCAAAGATAATCTTGATATCAATAATGTCCGTAAGATTCTTGACGATGACCACTTTAGTTTAGATAAACCGAAGGAAAGAATTGTTGAACATATTGCCGTTCTCAATTTAGTAAAAGAAATGAAGGGACAAATATTATGCTTCGTCGGACCTCCCGGAGTCGGAAAAACTTCACTCGGCAAATCAATTGCACGCGCGTTGGATAGAAAATTTGTGCGAATTAGTTTAGGGGGCATAAGAGATGAAGCAGAAATTAGAGGGCATCGGAGAACCTATATCGGTTCGATGCCGGGTAAAATAATTCAATCGATGAAACGAGCCGGTACAATCAATCCCGTAATGCTTCTTGATGAAATTGATAAGATGAGCATGGACTTTAGAGGCGATCCTTCTTCGGCAATGTTGGAAGTTCTTGATCCCGAACAGAACCATACTTTTAATGATCACTATCTCGATGTAGATTATGATCTTTCTCAAGTTATGTTTATTACTACTGCAAATATTAGATATAATATTCCTTTGCCCCTTCAGGATAGAATGGAAATAATCGAATTACCGGGATATCTAGAATTCGAAAAGCGAGAAATAGCCAAACGTCATATTATTCCGAAACAGATTGCTGCACACGGTTTAGATAAATTTAAAATCGACTTTAAAGAAGAAGCTATTGCAAAAATCATTAACGAGTATACACGAGAAGCAGGTGTAAGGAATTTGGAAAGAGAAATTTCTTCTACATTAAGAAAGACTGCTCGATCAATAATTGCAGAATCATCGAAGAATGGGAAGAAAATTAATACAAACAAAAAATTTATTATTGACGAAACTAAAATTGAAAAATTCCTTGGCGTACCGAAAATTCGTGCACAAAAATCCAAAAGCGAACCTACAATAGGCAGCGTTAATGGATTGGCTTGGACGAGTGCAGGAGGTGATATTCTTTTAGTAGAAGCCTCGGTTATGCCTGGTTCAGAAAAGTTAAATGTTACCGGTCAAATTGGTAACGTGATGAAAGAATCTGCAATGGCAGCTTTAAGTTATCTGCGAGCTAATGCTTCCGAATTCGGACTTCAACCACATTTTAACAAAGGAAAAGAAATTCATATTCATTTACCCGAAGGGGCTATTCCAAAAGACGGTCCTTCTGCCGGCATCACATTAGCTATGGCTATGTATTCGGCCGTTTCATCAAAAGTTCCTAAACCTGATGTTGCCATGACAGGGGAAATTACTCTTCGCGGAAAAATTCTTGCTATTGGCGGATTAAATGAAAAACTCCTTGCAGCCAGAAGAAATGGTATGAAGATTGTCCTTATTCCGAAAGAAAACGAAAAAGATCTGACAGAAATTAAACCCGAAGTAAAAGATGGTTTGAAAATTATTCCTGTAAGTACGATAGGCGAGGCAATGCCTTATGTTTTCAGTGATTTCATGAAGAAAAATACGAGAAGCAGTAAAAAGACAAAAAAAGTATGAGTGATAATTTAACAATAGATAAAAATAAATCTGAAGAAGAAATTTATGTTCAAATGCTTCCTCAGATAGAAACATTAATAAATCAGAACGAACCAATAATTAGTAATCTCTCGAATGTTACCGCTGCATTGAAAGAAGCATTTGATAAAATTAGCTGGGTCGGTTTTTATCTCGTGAAAAAGGATGCTCTTTATCTTGGACCGTTTCAAGGGAAGACTGCATGTAGTTTCATTAAACTTGGATCGGGGGTATGCGGAACTTCTGCAATAAAAAGAGAGACAATAATTGTTGATGATGTTAACGAATTCCCGGGGCATATTGCTTGTGATTCAGGTTCCAAATCAGAAATTGTTATCCCGATAATTTCTGATGATAAATTAATTGGTGTGTTGGATGTGGACAGTTACAACCTATCCGCCTTCAATAAAAATGATAAATTTTATTTGGAAAAAATAGCCGGCATATTGGTCCGGAAATTGTCTTTGAGTGAATTCATTCTTTTATAGAATACTAATAGTTACTTCCAATTAATATTTACCTCGATGCGTGAAAAATTTGAATGAGTATTTTCTTTTTTTCTTAATTGTTTATTGGAATTTATCAAATATTTATTTGTATTTTGAATTTTGTTACTTGGAATTTTCGCAATGGACTTTGTAGTTACTGCAAGAAAATGGCGCCCTCAAACTTTTGATGATGTAGTTGGGCAAGAACACATCACAAAAACACTCAAAAACGCAATTCTTAATAACAGAATTGCTCATGCATTTATATTTGCAGGACCCCGTGGCGTTGGTAAAACTACTACTGCTCGAATACTAGCTAAATCATTAAACTGCCTAAATCCAAAAGAAGGTGAACCTTGCAACATCTGCGAAATGTGCAGATCTTTTCAAAACTCTCAATCGTTGGATGTTATAGAAATAGATGGCGCTTCAAACAGAAGAATCGAAGAGATCAGAACACTCCGTGAATCGGTAAAATACGCTCCTTCAAAAGGAAAGTTCAAGATTTACATTATTGACGAAGTTCATATGCTTACTAATGAATCCTTCAATGCATTGCTAAAAACTTTGGAAGAACCACCGCCTCATACAATATTCGTTTTTGCCACCACTGATATTCACAAAGTTCCTCTTACAATTATTTCTAGATGCCAAAGATTTGATTTCAGAAGAATTGAAATGGATGCTATAAAAAATCAGTTAGCTATTATTGCAGATTCCGAGAAAATAAAAATAGATGATCAATCTCTTACTTTAATTGCTAAAAAAGCTGACGGTTCACTAAGAGATGCACAGAGTTTATTTGATCAAGTGATTTCTTTCTGCGGTAACGATATCGACTCACAAAGTATTTTTCAGATGCTAAATCTGATCAATGAAGAAATTTACTTTGAACTATCCAATGCAATTATTCAGAAAAAGTTTGTTCAAGCTTTTGAAATCTCCAAACAAATTTATGATAACGGTTGGAACTATATTGATTTCGTAAACGGATTGATCGAACACTTTAGAAACATTCTTACAGTAGTGATTACCGAAAATAATAAATTGATTGAATCGGCTGAAATTTTTAAGGAGAGATATCTAGAATATAAAACACAGTTTTCTGAAGGTGATTTGCTTAGGATACTATCATACTTGAATAAAACACTTATTGAGCTTAAGAACACACAAAATCACAAGCTTAAAATTGAAATATCCCTCAGCCATTTAATTGGATTGGAAAGAACTTCTACTATAAGTGATATCCTTTCAAAATTTAACTCGGGTGATTCATCCAATGAAAGTATAGTTTCACCAAAAGCGAGTTCAAGCTTGTTTAATACTTCCCCAGCCCAAAATAAAAATCAATTGAAAACAAATGCGTTAAAGAGTACATCTTCCGATGAGAATTCAAAAATGGCTTCCTTTGAGAAAAAGCAAACTAAGTTTGAAGTCCCTCAAATTTCTTTAAATACTGATCTCAATTCGGTTGTTTCACAATGGTCCGAGTTTGTAAAATTTGTTGAAATGGATTTTACCTTCGGTCCCCTCCTACATAATTCATCACCGGCAAGTATAAATGAATCAAAACTAGAGATTGTAATTAACAACCAAGAGGATATAGAGCATCTTAACAGTGCAAAAGATAAATTGGATTTACGTCTAAAAGAATTTTTTGGTAAGAAGATAGATATAAATTTTATTATTCCTTCCAACAACCATATTGTCAAAGAAAATAAAGAGGAATTCAGTTCCAATAACCCATTGACCAAAGCTATAATTGATCAGCTTGGTGGCAGGGAGGTTAGATAAAAATCCTAAATTAAGTCATACATTAATTAACCAAATGTTCAAAATGAACAAGGGGGCTCCATGAAAAAAATAATTCCAATCGTAGTATTTTTTATTGTTTTATCAATATCGAGTTTTGCTCAGGGTAAAATAATCACTAAAGCCGAAGCAGATGAAATTTTTGGACCTGTAAAAAGTAAAATTCGATTTAGTTCAAAAGTATTGGAATCATATGTTCAGAAAAATGATTATGTCATGTTCCGATATGTCAAAGATAAGGTCAATATACTTGGGAACAACCGTTCACCTCTCTTTAAGCAATTTGATGTAAAAAACAACGATGTTTATTTTGTATTTGGTTCGGATGTTGTGAAAGAATTACTCGCTTTAGGAGGAGAAGATGATACATATATCGAACAAAGAGATAGTACAATAAGTTTGTCAAACGGAACTAATGTTGGGGAATGGAGTCCAGCATGTCCTCCGTGTTGTCCTATGTGCGAGGAGTAAGGAGTTTTAAGGAAAATCATTATGAACTTAACGACTATTTTGGTTTACGGCGGAACATTTTTTATAATATTTCCCATAATTTCAATGATTATTTACCTTATCAAGTGTGGTATAGGATTTAATAGAAAAATTGAAATTTTCTGCCTTTATCTAATTGTTTTGCTATTTTTTCTAGCTACGATGACCTATTATGCCTTTAATGCTCGACACAATTTATTTCTAATAATTTACTTTGCTTATTTCGAGATCGCAATTTTAAGTTACTTTCTGCTGTCTCTCCAATCCATATCTAAATTTTTTCGATTTTCATTACCACTTGTCTTTGTAATAATAATCTACGTTATACATTCTAATTGGGGAACAAAGCATGCATTACCAGCTGAAGCTGTTATTGTAGAATCATTACTGATAACTATGCTAGGAATGTTATCAATCCCTCAAATTCGCATTTCTAAGAAATATGAAATTGCTTTTTATTATTTTGTTTTTGGTATACTAATAGCGTC
>CAYLVF010000183.1:0-5532 GCA_964387045.1 uncultured Melioribacter sp.
TTCGCTTAGCTTCTAGTCCTTCTTTAACCATTTACACAAAACTTTTTACACTACCTTTTTTATCTCAACTTATCAAGTAAAAACTTTAACAGCTCATCTTTATGAACTCTCACCTGTTCCATAGAGTCTCTTTCACGAACAGTAATTGTTCCGTCACTTAATGTTTGTGTATCTATTGTAATGCAGTATGGAGTTCCGTTTTCATCCTGTCTTCTGTATCTTCGTCCGACTGCACCTTTATCATCATAAAATACTCTTAAAAAAGGACGTAGATCCTTTTCAATTTCACGGGCAATTTCCGGCATACCGTCTTTGTTAACTAATGGGAAGATTGCCGCTTTAACCGGTGCAAGTTTAGGATGCAATTTTAACACAACTCGTGTTTCACCGTTTACTTCTTCTTCATTATATGAATCGACTAAGAAAGCCATAAAACTTCTGCTTACACCGCCGGAAGTTTCAATAATAAACGGAATGAATTTTTCTTTTGTTTCTTCGTCAAAATATTTTTGTGATTTACCCGAGTATTCTTCGTGCCTGCTTAAATCAAAATTTGTTCTGTTATGAATCCCTTCTATCTCACCCCACCCGAAAGGGAATTCATATTCAATGTCGGTGGCAGCTTTAGCATAATGAGCAAGTTTATCTTCGGGATGATCATGAAATCTCAACTTATCGCCGTTCATTCCCATTTGCTTGAACCATTCAATTCTTTTTTCTTTCCAGTACTCAAAATATTTTTCATCATCTTCGGGTTTCACAAAGTACTGCATTTCCATCTGTTCAAATTCACGTGTTCTGAAAAGAAAATTCTTTGTGTTAATTTCATTACGAAATGCTTTACCGATTTGTGCAATACCGAAGGGGAGTTTTTGACGGCTTGCTCCCTGTACATTTAAAAAATTAACATAGATCCCCTGAGCGGTTTCGGGTCTTAAATAAATTGCATTCTCATTTTTTTCAACGGGACCAAGGAATGTTTTGAACATTAGATTGAAACTTCGCGGTTCCGTAAACTCACCTTTGGTTCCGCAGTTGGGACAGTTAGTCATCGAAAGGAGTAATTTATTTACATCCGAATCTTCCAACAGTTGCTCAAATTTTTCTGTTGATGAAAGTTCCGATTTGACAATTTCATTAAATGGTTCGGAAATATCATCTGAAATATTTTCGGAAAATTCTTTTAGAAGCTTATCAATTTTCTTATCGGAAATTTGCTCGGCTAAAGTATCGAGTCTGAATCTTGCTTTACATTGTTTACAGTCAATCATCGGGTCGGTAAAATTTTCAACGTGACCGGAAGCTTCCCAGACTTTCGGATGCATTAGAATAGCGGCATCTAAACCTTCAACATCTTCGCGGTAAGTCATGGTTTTCCACCATTCTTCTTTTATGTTTTTAAGAAGTTCAACACCAAGCGGACCGTAATCCCAGCAGCCGTTTAAGCCGCCGTAAATTTCACTCGATTGAAATACAAATCCTTTTCGTTTTGCAAGGGAAACAACTTTCTCTAATATACTTTGCTCTTTAGCCATCAGTAAATCTTCCTAAATCTGTTGAAATGAAAGGCAAATATACAATTTTAGTTGTTCTTTTTATAATTAGAGGTTACTTACAAGAAGTCAAGTTACTATATTTTCGGCAGTATCATTTTAGAAATAAAGGCAGCCTCTAGTTCACCGGCTCAACTGTTGACGGTTTTACAAGATATTCCTTTCATAGTAGTGACTCTGTTATTGAAAAGATTATCATCACTAAAATTCTTCAAGTCTTTTTACATCTTCTTCAGTTAAAACCAAATCATGTGCGGACATAATTTCTTCTGCCTGTTTAGCGTTTCTTGCACCCACAATTGCAGCAGTAACCGCTTCGTTTTTTAACGTCCATGCAACAGCAACTTCACCGACATGTCTATTATGCTCTTCGGCTATCTTTTTTAGCTCATCAACTATAGCAAGATTCTTTGTGAGGTTTGGTTCATTAAAATCTCTAGAATCTTTTCTCCAATCATCGTCCGGTAACTTTTCAATTTTTTCATGATTGTATTTCCCGGTTAACAATCCGGAACCCATAGGAGAATAAACTATAACACCAATATTCTGTTTTTTAACGTAAGGAAGAATTTCATTTTCAATATTGCGACTTATTAAACTATACTTTGGCTGAAGTGAAGTAACCGGTGCAATTGATTCCGCAATTTTGATTTGCTCAACATTAAAATTAGATACACCGATGTAACGTACTTTGCCTTCTTCTTTAAGCTGCGCCATCATCTCCCATGCCGGTTTTATTTCTTCGTCATTATCATCCGGGGGCCAATGAATTTGGTAAAGGTCGATTGTATCAACTCTTAATCGACGAAGACTATCTTCGCATTCTTTCCTTATAGATTGAGGGTCAAGGCTTTTTGTAACATGACCGTTCTCATCCCAAAGCAGAACACATTTTGTAAATACGTACGGCTTACTTCCGTAATATTCTTTCACAGCTTTTGCAACAATTTCCTCAGAATGTCCGACTCCATAAACCGCTGCGGTATCAATCCAATTAATTCCCATATCCAATGCTTTGTGAATTGCTTCAATTGATTCTTTATCATCTTGTTCTCCCCAACCAAAATCCCAACCTGAACCTCCGATAGCCCAAGCGCCAAACCCGACTCGAGTAATTTCTAAATCAGAATTACCTAGTTTTCTTTTTTCCATATCTTCTCCGTATTTGTTCAATATTACTTTAGTGAAATAACTTTTTCTACCGATTTCAAAAGTTCACCGCTTCTTACAAGGTTAATAACTTTTTGAATATCATCGTACAACAATCTATCTTTCTTCAATGGTTTTACATGAGTTCTTATTTTTTTATAAAGAGCTTCCGTACCTTTACCCGGTTTTAGCGGTTTCAAAAATTCTATTCCCTGTGCTGCAGTTAGATACTCAATTGCGATAACGGTTTCAACGTTTTTTAAAATTTCGTAACATTTACGAGCTGCAATTGACCCCATCGAATTATGATCTTCTTGATTTGCCGAGGTGGGAATTGAATCTACGCTAGCCGGATGAGCGAGCACTTTATTTTCCGAAACAAGAGCAGCGGCTGTGTATTGTGCAATCATCAACCCGGAATTTAATCCGCCGTGTTCGGTTAAGAATCTCGGTAATTGACTTAGCGAACCGTTTACTAATCTTTCAATTCTTCTTTCGGAAACATTGGCAAGTTCGGCAAGGGCAATCGACATAAAATCCATTGCGAGCGCCATCGGTTGTCCGTGGAAATTTCCACCTTCCCGGTGATCACCTTGTTCGGGAAAAATTAAAGGGTTATCATTAACCGAGTTTAATTCTATTTCTACTTTTGAACAGACATAATCAATTGCATCACGCGATGCGCCGTGTATTTGAGGAATACATCTAATTGAATATGAATCCTGTACACGCGGATCATTTTTCAAATGTGATTTTCTTATTTCACTTCCTTTAATCAGCTCAAGCATGTTTTTCGCTGTAGTGATCTGTCCGGGAAAAGGACGAAGTTTATGAAGACGTGCATCATAAGCTTTATCCGTTGCACGTAACGCCTCGTGAGATAATGCAGCGCTTCCGTCTGCAAGTTTGTTTAATTTTTTAGCTCGATTACAAATTACAGATGCAAATGCTGTCATCATTTGTGTACCGTTAATTAATGCAAGACCTTCTTTTGCACGTAATCTAACCGGAGTTAATCCGAATTTTTTCAAAGCCGATTTTGATGAGACTGTATTTGTAAACTTCTCTGTTTCTTCATCAACTTTTTTGAAGACTTGAGCTTTACCTTTACCAATCATACCTAATACAAGATGAGCAAGCGGAGCAAGGTCGCCGCTTGAGCCGACTGATCCTTGAGATGGTATAACGGGAATAATATTCTTGTTCATCATATCAATCAGTAATTGTAAAGTTTCAAGTCGAATTCCCGAATGTCCCGAAGCAAGAGCGTTTGCTCTAAGAAGCATCATTATTTTCACGATGAACGGAGGAAGATTTTCACCTACGCCGGTTGCATGACTAACAATTAAATTTTCTTGAAGCTGATCATTCTCATCTTTTGAAATTTTTACATTGGCAAATTCACCAAAACCTGTAGTAACGCCGTAAACAACTTTATCTTCAGCAACCCATTTTTCCACAAGTGCTCGCGCCTTGTTCACTTTTTTCTTCGCATCGTTTGTTAAATCTACTGTTGGATTTTCTTTTAAGAAGAAATCAATTTTTTCAAGTGTGAGTGATTTGCCGTCGATTTTAAGTTTCATAGATGAATCCTTTGATACAGTTTTGTGGTTTTTTAATGGTGTAATTTAATGATTATTGAGAAGAACATCTCGTTCGGCAAGAAGCCCAACTTTTTGAAAAAGTTGGGCAATTACTACCTGATAATTTCTAACAAATCCCCGGTTCTAACAATTCCCCTACCCTCATGTAAAAGATTCATACCGAATTTAACTTTATTGTCTATCGTTCGGTAGGTTGAAAGAGTTTTTAACGGTTCTGTACTTTGTTCGCCGGTTTGCTGATCAATTGTCGTAACAACACAACGTGAACAAGGCTTGACTGGTTTGAAAATAATATTGTTAATTGAAAACTGCTTCCAATTATCTTCATCGTGGGGCAGCCCGCCGGTAAAAACTAAGTTGGGTCTAAATCTATTTATCGGCAGAGGTTCATCTAATTTTGAATTGAGCAAGTTGAGTGATTCTTGTCCTAAAATTAAAAACGGATAGCCATCCGATAAGTTTGTTATTTCATTATTGATCGCAAATTTTTTATCAACTTTACGTTCAGAATTATCCGGCATGTAAGTTAATTTACACACCATATTTAATTGCTTGGAAAACCATTCGTTTATTTCGCTGCTATACTCAATTACATCAACTGTATCATCCCAAAGAACTGCTTTGCTTAATTCATTTACCGGTGTCAGCGGGATTTCGATTTCATTAGATGTTGATCTTTTATTGAATACAACTAGTGAGTTTTCTGTTATTTTCGTCTGCAGCAATGCCATTTCTCTTACAGCACGCTGAGTTAAGAATCTGTTACAATTATCCACAAGCATCCATCTTCTATCATATTTAAACCCGCGGTCGGTTGCTTCGGCAGAGTCTACAGAAAACCCACCAATTGACTTGATAGGATAAATATAAATTTCACTTAGTTTATAGATATTCAATTTTTCACTTCTTTGATGAGATTGTTAATTTTATTTACTGTTTGTTTATCAGCACGGAAAGTTATATAAACCAAATCATCGTTATATTTTACATCAACAACATCAGCCATTGTATGAATTTGTGAGATTACTTTTGAATCATAATTCTTTACTTCCACATTATGTACAACAAAATTTTTCTCATAAATATTCAACAGCATTTCTTTGAGTTTACCGATATTAATTCCCTTTTCGGCAGAAATTAAAATTGAATTTTCATAATTGTTAAGTACATAATCGAATTTACTTTTATCGGTTATAAGATCTACTTTGTTGAAAATTTTTATCTGT
>CAYLVF010000184.1:0-3825 GCA_964387045.1 uncultured Melioribacter sp.
CAAATCATATTAGAATTGGACTTTAAGATTTATTAAATTACTTAGCTTAAAAAACAGTATTGGAGTTAATGTGTTAGCAAAAAAGAAAAAATTTGGTAAAAAGAATATTAAAGAAGATAAGTTAGTTTCCTTCTATTCTAAAACCCTGCAGTACTTTGATGTTTATAAGAATCAAGTTTATGTTGGTGTTGCAATAATAGTAGTTATAATTGTTGCAATAGTCTACTTTACAGGCCAATCAAAAGTAAAACAAGTTGAAGCTACGTCTGCTTTAGCAAAAGCATCTCAGCAATACAACAGCAGCAATTTTCAGGCTGTAATTCAAGGAAGCAGTACCCCCGGTGTACCAAGTTTAGCTGAAGTAGCCGATAAGTACAGTGGAACAGAAGCCGGAGAAATTGCTCGTATTTATCTTGCTAATTCTTATTATTATACAGGCGATATAGAGAATGCTCTTAAACATTACAAAAAATATTCGGGTAGTAATCGTTTATATAAAGCTTCTTCGTTAGCGGGTATCGCAGCTTGTTATGAAGTTATGAAAGATTTTGAAAGAGCAGCTAAATATTTTAGGGATGCGGCTAATACTTACCCGAATAATGTACTTAACAGTCAATACTTGCTCAGTGGTGCAATAAATTACATCAAGGCTAATGATTACAAAACCGCTAAATCACTTTTGGAAACTTTAAAAGATAAGTATGCCCAGTCACAAGAAGCTAGAGACGCTGACAGATACCTTGCTGAAATAGAAATAAATATAAATTCTTGATTTTATAAACGTTCCTAACTATTTTATAATCTATAACGGAATTTAAGAGCTATGGCAGATACATCAGACTTTCGAAACGGTCTTATCATTAAATTTAAAAATGACCTCTATGCGATTACTGAGTTTCAGCATGTAAAACCCGGTAAAGGAGGAGCTTTCGTACGTACAACTCTTAAAAATTTACGAACCGGAAAAGTACTCGATAATACTTTCCGTTCCGGTGAAAGCGTTGATGTAGTTCGTGTCGAAAGAAGAAAATACCAGTTTTTGTACAAAGATTCTTCGGGTTACGTTCTAATGGATAATGATACTTACGAACAATTGACGGTTTCAGAGGAGTTATTCGGTGAAGGAAGAAAATTTCTTAAAGAAAGTGATGAAGTAGAAATACTGATGGATGAAACCGAGAAGATTATTAATGTTGATATACCAATATTTGTAAACCTGCAAGTAATCGAAACAGAACCTGGTTTTAGAGGTGATACCGCGACAAATGTTTTGAAATCCGCAAAATTAGAGACCGGTGCTGAAATCAGTGTTCCACTTTTTGTAAACGAAGGTGATATGCTGAAAGTTGATACGCGTACCGGCGAGTATGTTGAAAGAGTAAAAACAAAATAGATGAGGCTATGGATCTAAATCTTATAAAAAAGCTAATTAGAGTTGTTGAGAATAGCAAGATAACAGAATTTTCATTCAGTCAAGCTGATCTGAAAATTAAAATCTCAAAGAACTCAACCGGAACTCAGAACGTTGTTCATTCTGTTCCTCAAGTAGTTCCTCAACCGGCTGTATCAAAATCCGAAGCTATGAGTTCGGATTCGAAACAACCTGAATCAACAACTTCCTCAAATCTTCATGAGATTAAATCGCCTATCGTGGGAACATTTTATCGTGCCCCTGCACCGGATGCAGACCCGTACGTTCATGTTGGCGATTCTATTTCCCCCGGAACTGTTATGTGTATTGTTGAGGCAATGAAACTAATGAACGAAATTGAAAGCGATGTTAGCGGTAAAATTGTTAAAATATTAGTTGAAAATGCCACCCCGGTCGAATATAATCAACCACTTTTCTTGATCGAGAAAAGTTAAGAAGTAACTAGCAGAAGAGAGTTCATGTTTAATAAAATTTTAATTGCCAATCGCGGTGAAATAGCCCTTAGAATTATTCGAACATGTAAAGAACTTGGTATAAAAACAGTGGCAGTTTATTCCGAAGCAGATCGAGATTCTCTACATACAGTTTTTGCTGATGAAGCCGTCTGCATTGGACCCCCGCAAAGCAATTTAAGTTATCTGAAAATTCCAAATATCATGTCGGCTGCACAAGTAACCGGTGCTGATGCAATTCACCCTGGCTATGGTTTCCTTGCTGAAAATGCCAACTTTTCTGAAATTTGTGAAGAAACCGGTATTAAGTTTATCGGACCTTCTCCTGATATGATTAGAAGGATGGGAGATAAAGCTCTAGCAAAAGCTACTATGCGTGCAGTCGGAGTTCCGGTTGTCCCCGGGAGTGATGGAGCCGTTCATTCGGTTGAAGAAGCAAAAAAAGTAGCTGAAGAAGTCGGTTATCCGGTTATGTTAAAAGCTTCTGCCGGCGGCGGTGGTAAAGGGATGCGGATAGTTTGGGAGAATAAAAATTTAGAGAAAATGTTTCAAACGGCTAGTGCCGAGGCAGAAGCAGCATTTGGTAATCCCGAACTTTATGTTGAAAAATTTATTGAAAACCCACGCCACGTTGAGATTCAGGTAATAGGTGATCAACAAGGTAATGTTTATCATTACGGTGAAAGAGATTGTTCAATTCAGAGAAGACATCAAAAATTAATTGAAGAATCGCCTTCGCCAATTATTACCCCGGAAGTAAGAGCAAAAATGGGGGATGCAGCTGTACTTGGTTGTCAATCTGTTAATTATGAAGGTGCTGGAACAGTAGAGTTTTTAGTCGATAAGTACCTTAATTTTTATTTCATTGAAATGAATACAAGGATTCAAGTTGAACATCCTGTTACTGAAATGGTTCGAAATCTTGATCTGATTAAACAGCAAATATTAGTTGCCGGTGGAGAAAAAATTCAAGAACTTCCCCGCGAACCAACCGGTCACAGTATTGAATTTAGAATTAATGCAGAGGACCCTACAAACGGATTTAGACCTTCACCCGGCAGAATTGAATACTTGCATTTCCCGGGTGGATTTGGTGTACGCGTTGATTCACATATTTATAATGATTATGTGATTCCACCGTATTATGATTCTTTGATAGCTAAATTAATTGTTTGGGGAACAGATAGAGAACATGCAATTGCTCGTGCATTAAGAGCATTCGAAGAATTTACGATCGAAGGCATAAAAACTACGGCTCCGTTTCATATTCAAGTTCTAAAAAATGATCATTTCAGAAGAAATGATTACGATACATCTTTTATAGATAAATACTTAACACAATTGATGAGGGAAAGTGATGGTACCAAATGAATTGAAGTACACTAAAGATCATGAATGGATTAAAATTGAGGGTAATTCAGGAATTATTGGTGTTACTGACTATGCACAAGGCGAACTTGGCGATGTAGTTTTTGTTGATATTGCAGAGGACTTAACCGAAATAAAAAATGGTGAGCCGTTCGGCACTATTGAAGCAGTTAAAACTGTCAGCGACCTTTTCGCACCTTGTGATGGAAAAGTAATTGAAGTCAATTCTTCATTAGCCGATGATCCCCAAAAAGTAAATTCTGATCCTTATGGTGATGGTTGGTTAATAAAGATTGAAATAACAGATTTATCACAGCTTGATTCTCTTCTCGATGCAGAAGCTTACAAAGCTCAGATTGGTGAATAAAGATTTTATATTTTTGTGAAAGGTTGTCTCAAAACTCACAATTTTCTACTGAGAAGTTCCGATTTTTTGTTATTAAAATGAATCACTTAACGTTTATATCTCTCGTGAATATTTGAAACAACCTTTTTTATTAAGGAACCCTCATGCAGCACACCGATACTATTTTAATAATTGATTTTGGATCGCAGTATACACAGCTTATAGCT
>CAYLVF010000184.1:3835-5492 GCA_964387045.1 uncultured Melioribacter sp.
TCGTATTAGAGAGCAAAATGTTTATTCTGAAATTCATCCGCATACAATAAGTTTTGAAGATGTACAAAAGATTAATCCCAAAGGATTAATTTTTTCCGGCGGTCCGATGAGTGTTTATGATTCCGGTGCACCGGAAATTTCTTCCGAATTTTTTAATATGAATATTCCGGTTTTGGGAATTTGTTACGGACTACAATTAATAGCAAAAGAATTCGGCGGAAGTGTTGAACCGGCGGAAAAAAGAGAATATGGTAAAGCAGAAATTGTTATTGAAAAAGTTTCACCCTTACTAAAGAATGTGAAAAATAATTCAATTGTTTGGATGAGTCATGGCGATTATATCACAAAACTTCCGCAAGAATTTCAAATAAACGCTAAAACCGATAACTCACCGGTCTGTGCAATTTCTAACAATGATAAAAATATTTTTGGAGTTCAGTTTCATCCTGAAGTTGTGCACACTCAAAATGGTGGACAAATAATCAGCAACTTTCTTTTCGATATTTGTAATTGTAAGGGAGATTGGACATCACAAAATTTTATCTCTTCTTCAATTGAAGAGATAAAACAGAAAGTCGGTAACAAAAAAGCTATATGTGCGCTTAGCGGCGGGGTTGATTCTTCCGTTGCTGCAATTCTTGTTCAACAAGCAATTGCAGATAATTTAATTTGCATTCATGTTGATAATGGATTGATGCGTAAGAATGAAAGCAGCTCAATCATGAAGATGTTCCAAGATAATTATCATCTTAATTTAATTTCGGTTGATGCCGAAGAATTATTTTTAGAGCGATTAAAAAACATCGTTGATCCTGAAAAGAAAAGAAAGATTATCGGAAATACTTTTATTGAAGTTTTTGAAAATGAAGCTAGTAAAATAGCTGATGCAGAATTTCTGATTCAAGGCACATTATATCCCGATGTAATCGAATCTGTTCAAGTTAAGGGAGTTTCGGCAACAATCAAAACTCATCATAATGTTGGCGGACTTCCGGAAAAAATGAATCTCAAACTTATCGAACCATTCCGCGAGTTATTTAAAGATGAAGTTCGGGCAATAGGGAAAGAATTAGGTCTGCCGGATGAATTTATAGGACGCCATCCTTTCCCAGGTCCCGGTTTAGCAGTGCGAGTTTTAGGCGACATAACTAAAGAAAGATTGGACATCCTTCGTGAAGCGGACAAAATTTATATCGACGAAATAAAACATGCCGGTATCTACAATGAAATTTGGCAGGCTTTTGTTGTGCTTCTACCGGTTCAATCTGTCGGTGTAATGGGAGATTCGCGAACTTACGAAAATGTTTGTGCATTACGCGCGGTTACATCTTTAGACGGCATGACTGCAGATTGGTACAGGTTTGATCCCGAAATACTTGAAAAAATTTCCAACAGAATAATTCGTGATGTAAAAGGAATCAACAGAGTTGTTTACGATATCAGTTCAAAACCCCCGTCAACAATTGAATGGGAATGACGTGACTGAATTTGAAAGCAAATTCGAAAAAGCCGAACAATTCTTTAACGAAAAAAAATATTTACACGCCATCCAAATTTATCAATCACTTCTCGATTTACCGCATCTTAAAAGAAAAGCGGTAATAAAGCTTATCGAAATTTTTGGAATCCAAAATCAGTTTGATTCAGCCGTAAAGGT
>CAYLVF010000185.1:0-5444 GCA_964387045.1 uncultured Melioribacter sp.
AAGTTAGAGCAGTTAGAACCTGTTAAACTGACATACGGTCAGATGCAAAACAGTACTGAAGATTCATTATTTAATTTGAATATCGATGAGTACACAAAACCGGTTCAAACCGAAATTGGCTGGGCGATTTATTATTTGAGAGAGAAATCCGAATTAAAAGCGATGGAGTTAGGAACACTAGCGCGAATGCAAGCTGCAAAAAATTTGATGCTCCTCAAAAAACAGAAATATTTGGAAGAATATCTATCCCGATTATTATCGGACAAAGTTGTAAATGTCGATATAAATCTCTTTAAAATTCTCTCGGATAGATTAATTAGTTCGCTGAAGAATATATATTCTAACAAAGAATTGAAAACATACTATTTATATGATGACGACATAAAAAGAATAATAAAAACTATTAGCGAGGATTCTTTAACTCAAAACCTCATTAAGTTCGAAACCGACCCGATTACATTAAAAGAATTTCTTTATTACTTATCGTTCTCAAATTTTAAATCTCCCGCCTTAGATAGCAGCACGGTAGAAAATTCACTAAGTGCGGTTATTCGAAATTATATTCGGGATGAAATTATCACGAGAGAAGGATATAAACGAGGTCTGCATAATTCGGAAGAAGTATCTAGTGAGTTGAAAATGTGGAGGGATAATTATTTATCACAGTATTTGAGGAATACATATAACCAAAGTGCCGAAGTAACTGAACCCGAGTTAACACATTATATATCTACTTTAATAGACTCAACAATTGCAACAAAATTTGTTTCGGTAACCGAGATTAAATTGCAGGAGCTTGATCACGTTAAAGAATTTCTAACAGCAGTTGAATCAAGTTCGGATATTGAGCAAATTGTTTCGGATATGAAATTTCCCGGTCAATTAATTGTAAAAGCTGATTCACTTGTGCCACTTTCATCGTTTGGAGATTTAGCAGGTATTATAAATAATATGACTGAAGATGAAGTGTACGGACCGATAACCCGGGCTGAAGGATATTCTATTTTAATATTACACAAAGTTGAAGAAAGAGAACTTTCGGCAGTTGAGAAAAATAAACTTCAAGTCGATGTTCATAAAGAATTATTGTACTATAAAAAACTTGAGAACATATTACGAAATAAAACCGTAGAACTAGCAAACAAATATGAACTGAAAATAAATAGAGAAGTACTGAAGAGTATAAACGTGACAGATATTCCCGCATTAATTTATAGAATGTACGGTTTCGGCGGACAAACAACCGCAGCACCATTTACAAATCTATTTTATAATTGGTACTACAGATATAAAAGCATGGAGAAAGAAGCTTTGTAGGTGGGTTATATTGCCAAACTTGTTAAATTATTATATATATTTGAATAAAATAAAAGTTTAGTATGCAACAAGATTACTTATTTCCACTTGAAACGAAAGAGTATACAGCGAGACAGATCAATATTATTAATTCTCCCAAAAAGTCAGGGAATTGTGATATTGATTCTAAGCCATATTTAGAAGATCTAAGTATTGATATAATTAATAAAAAACAACCTATACAATTTACGCCGAATGTTAACGAAGCAATTCATAGGTGGGCTCCATACGTTCAAGGTTTTTCAGCATCTTTTGTACAATCAGTTTTTGATCAATATTCATCAGATTATCACAATCTAAAAAATTTATACCCATTTACCGGATGTGGAACTGTACAAGTTCAATCAAAGCTTAATGGATTTTTTTCTGTAGGTACTGAATTAAATCCACTATTAGAATTTATAGCAGATACTAAGCTTAATTCTTGGGATGTTTCTCCTAATAAACTTCAAAAAATATTTAATAGCTTAGAATTTGATAAGCCAACTAAAGCACCTGCTTTTTTAAAATCTAAGAAACATTTTTCACCTAAAGTTCTTCAAAACTTGGAGGAATTAAAAGGTGGCATTGATAATTTATCTCAAACTGTAGAACCCAAAATTATCGATCTTCTTAATTTAGCTTTCTCGTCAATATTAATTGAAGTAAGTAATTTAAAACGTAGCCCTTGTTTAGGATATTCTAAAAACAAAAAGGTAGATTCACACGCACCATATGTATTGATGAATCAAAAAGTACATCAAATTGCTGAAGACCTTGAAATAATTCAAAATGAATATAGAGATTTCATTCAAACTAAAAGTCTGGTAGAACTAGCAAATGCTATGGAATTCAAACATAGAAATAGATTTGATTTGGTTATTACCTCTCCCCCCTATATGAATGGACTTGATTATGTAATTAACTATAAAATTGAAATGGGATGGCTTAATTTCGCTGAAGATCAGACTGTTCTAAAAAAAGTTAAGGATGAAATGGTTGTGTGCGATAATGTATCTAAAGGATTAATAAAGAAATTTGATCCGGTTTATACTAATAGTTGGCTTGAAGAAATTAAGAAAAATATTAAGGCTAGAATACAGGAACGTGGGAAATACAGACGTACGGATATGCCCCAAATAGTGCATAAATATTTCGATGATATGTTTAGAGTATTCGAAAAAATAATTCCTAGAATTAAACCTAATGGTAGATTCATACTTGTTGTTGGTGATAGCCTTATTGCTGATGTATATGTACCCACTGATTTATTATTAGCAAAGATTGGAAAAGATTTAGGAATGCAGATTGAAAAAATAGAAAAAGCCAGAACACGAAGATCAGGCCAAATTAGAAGTTATAAATTGCGTGAAACAATAATTACTCTAAGGAAGTCTTAAAAATATGGAGAATAATTACGGTTATTCCGAACACCCACCGAACGGTGAAAAAATAGTAAGAGCGAGAACAAATGCACAAATACGCTCTTGGGAATTTCCCAGATCAATTAAATCATTGGAAAAATTTAATCAAGAAATAGGCAAAATTGATTATCCTGGTATTTATCTATTATTATTGTCTAAGCAACGAAAAATTTATATTGGTGAAGCAAAAAATATTTACAATAGACTCAAAACTCATAATGCTAAACCTGAAGATAAAATTAAAGATTGGGATAAGGTTATAATTATTAATGATGGTCGACCGGCAACTCAATCGGATTTTAATGACAATGTTATTAGACTTACCATTGAAGAATATCTAATACGCCTATTCAAAGCAAATAAGTATAATGTTGTCTCCCAAGGTGAAAAGCAAAATCTAAATCCGTTACAAAAAGTAATAACCCAATCACTAGTCGAAGAATTAAATTTTTTTCTACTGAAAAAGAATTTGATTACAAAACTGATTGCGGAAAAAGGTCAAGAACAAGTGATGTTCGATGATTTAAAAAAGATACTAACTAAATCAAAATATAAAATAAATGAGATCTCCGCATATGAAGGCGTAATTGATGGAGAAAAAGTATTCATCCGTCCTGGTAGCAAAAAGGTTAAAGGTTGGCAAATTACTTTCAGAGATGTATTTAAAAATCATTTGCAAAATGAAGATGGTTCATTAATAATACCTCGTGGTGGCGTGCTCTATATTCCGTTTAGCGAAATTAACAAGGGAATAAATGATCCCTCTGCATTTACAAAAAATACTATTGATGTTTTTTTTGCTTTTGAGGAAAATAAGGTGCTACTTAGGTATAAACAAAATGAAATAGATGTAACATCATTTTTGATTAATGTTAGTTAATATGCAATATAACAATAACCCATTATATGAGAGTAAGCTGTTATAATAAAATAATTTATAAGATTGATTTTAATTACAGAAAAAATTTACCTCGTTTAAAACCTAGTACTTATTTAAATACGACCGCAGCACAACTTAAACTTTTTACCGCTTCCGCATGGACACAAATCATTTCTGCCGACATTCAACTTTGGGAAACCGGCATCTTTTTCTTTTGCCCACTTCATTATATTAGCCGGAGCGCGTTCGTGTTTTAATTCGTTAGTCATAAATTTCATGTATGGGTCGATATAAGTGAAAAACTTTTTATATCCGGCACACAAATAATTTAAACCGTCTTCTCCGTCAGGCGTTTGGATAAATCTATGTTTGGGACACTCTCCGTTGCAGACAAACCTTACTTCGCAGTTTAAACAGAAATTCGGCAATTCCATTCTTTTATCTAATCCAAATTTTAACTACTGCGGCTTATTTACCAAAACGGATAAATGTTCTTCCATTATGTTGCCGAGTTTGTTTTCGGGATAAACATAATGATCGCATGAATATAAGTCCCCGTTGTGTTCAATTGCCATTGCATCTCCGCAAGTTTCTCTGAAAACACATAAACCCGGTTCTTGTCCGTACCATGCTTCGAGTGCTATGTCAAAAATCTGGACAAAATATTTACCGACATCTTTTCTAACCCACTCATCAAATATATTGATTAAGAAATTTCCGTATTCTTCAGATTTTACTGACCACTCTGTTACTTCAGCATTTCCTTTATAGTCGGGTGAGACTAAAGTTAAACTATCCTCAGTAATTGAAACAGATTTTCTTTCAACAATAGGAATAAACTGCATAAATCCGCTTCCGATTTCTTTAAGAAAGTTATATACTTCAAGCGGGTATCGTGAATTGTAATCATGCACAACGGTGAGTGTATTAAATTCTACTTCATGTTTTTTCAGTAATTCAATTCCTTTAACAACTTGATCGAAACTTGGTTTGCCTCCTTTATTAACTCTATATTTATCATGAAGATCTTTTGGACCATCAATTGAAAGCCCTATTAAAAAATTATTTTTATTAAAGAATTCGCACCATTTATCATTAAGTAGAATTCCGTTTGTTTGAAATGTGTTTTCAATCTTTTTTCCGTTTGAATATTTTTTTTGAAGTTCAACAACTTTTTCAAAATATTCAACGCCGAGTAAAGTCGGTTCGCCTCCTTGCCAAGCAAAATTTACACCCGGAGTATCATTAGCTTCTATTTTTTGTTTAATGAACTCTTTAAGCACTTGTTCGGACATTTTAAAATCACTGCCGGGATAAAGATTTTCCTTTTCCAAATAGAAACAATATGTACAATCAAGGTTGCATATTGGACCCATTGGTTTTGCCATTACATGAAAGGCTTTTTTATTCATTATGTTTTTTTTAATTCACTGAAAAATTTTAACGAAAAAAAATATGAATCGATTTTCTACTTAAAAACGTGTGTTGACGACAGAATTATAAATTGAACCGAAAGTATAGCTTACACCAAACCTAAGCGAGTATTCATATTGTGAAGATAACTTTTTTTGATTTAATAATATTTCTTCTAACGTTGCTTCACCAACCGGTAAATAGAGCTGATCATTTACATATGATAAATCAGCTCTAATGTTAAAATAAAATGATCCTGCTAATCTGAATGAAAATCTTGTTCGGAATTCCACTCTATTTTTTTTAACGTCATGCAGGTAATTAGAACCCTCTAAATTAAAATCGGCGTCTCCCCAAATCTCATGTATTTCATAGTTTACTGTTAAGGATTG
>CAYLVF010000186.1:0-5442 GCA_964387045.1 uncultured Melioribacter sp.
AGACAATGTAAACATTTTTGTAAATGCAATTGATTGGCTTGCCGATGATACCGGACTAATTCAACTTAGAACTAAAGGTGTTACAGGAAGACCAATAGATCAAAGTATTGAAGATGGAACAAAAACTCTGCTGAAATATATCAACTTCTTGCTGCCTATAATTGCTATTATTGTTTACGGTGTGTTCCGTTTCCAATTAAAACGTAAGATGAAAAACAAACTAATGAATGTAGATTATGCTTAAAGATACTTCAAACAAAAAATTAGGAATTGTTTTTGGAATACTATTAATAATTGCATTAGTAATTTTTATTTCCGACCCCGGATCAAATGAAAGAACTTTCCGTTCCGAGCTTGTGAAAATTGATACAACTTCGGTTACGCAAATTGTGATTTACGCAAAGAATAACGAAGGCAAGCCTGTAAAATTATATAAAGAAGATAGTTCATGGAAAGTGCAGCTTGAAAATGATAAAAATGCTTCCGTACCAAAGAGTAAAATTGATAATCTTCTTTCTCAATTAGTTCAGATAAAACCTGAAAGATTAGCGGGAAGGGGCGAGGCAAGTTATAATGATTTTGAAGTTGATGATTCCGCTACAAGAGTTGAAGTTTATGAAGGTTCCAAAAAAACTCTTGATCTGTTAATCGGTAAATTTACATTTCAGCAGCCGAGAACTATGAAATCATTTGTAAGATTAGCTGAAGATACGGATGTTTATGAAGTCGACGGGTTCTTAAGTATGACATTTAATCAAGATGCAAATTCTTTTAGAGATCAAACCGTTATAAATGATAATGTAAATAATTGGAAAAGTTTAGCATATTCTTATCCCGCCGACAGTTCTTATCAAATTGTAAAAGTTGATAATGTTTGGCAGCTTTCAAACGGAACAAAGTTAGATTCTGCAAAGACTGAGACCACTTTAAGACAATTAGCTAATCTGCGCGGCTCCGAATTTGTTGATATTGATGAATCCGAATTACCTCTTCCCGAATTCAAGCTGACCATCATAAAAAACAATAATGATCAAATAGAAATATTCGGTTACAAAGTTGCTGATAAGGTGATAATCAATTCATCACAAAATCCCGAATCTTACTTTGATGGAAACAGCGGGAATCTTTTTAGCAAAGTATTTCATGGTTTGAATAAATTTTTATAATTGTAATTGTTCCGATATATCAATTACAGCCGTCAGCTTCACTGTAGATTTATTATAGTCATACCACCCTCTCAACTCACCTTCGTGGTAACTTTTATTTTAGCATTTATTGTTTTTCAGCCATTTTTCTTAACCTAACCAGAAAATTTCTTCAACTACTAGGTACTTATACTGATTTTATTTTAAAAATATTTTGTTAAATTCACGAAGTACCAATTATCATTAATTTTGGCTGCACAAACTTAATTAACGGATTAATAACTTATTAAAGGAAGCCATTATGAAATAACAAAAACAAAAAATTATCATTTTCTGTTGATTGATACTTACGTATTTTTTCCTCAAGTTTATCTTGAGCGGTTTAACAAGCAAAAAAATAACATAGGTAACTAAAATGAAAACAAAAACAAACATACTCTTCTACTTTTTCCTTTTGACTTTTGCCTTTATACTTTGTCCTTTATCCTTTATCCTTGTTTCCTGTAACACAACCGAACCTCCGCCCCAAATTAGTAATCTTACAATAGTTGAATTCGATAAAGCGGTAACTGAAATATATCTTCATTTGCACAACAACAAACCAAATCAAGATAACGAAATGATTCTAATTCGAGATGGACAAATTATATCAAGATTTTTCACTTCCGCAGTTGACACATTTTTGGTTGATACTAACTTAACTTCTAGTACTTTTTATAAATATCTAGTAAGGGAAATAAACCAAAACGAAACTGTTACAAGCAGCAATGAAATAAGTGTAAGAACATTAGAGCCGTCAAACCGCAGCTTTAGATGGGAGTCTTATGAATTTGGGGATCACAATTACAGTAGTATCTGGGATATTTCTATTATTGATGAAAATAATATTTGGGCAGTAGGAGAGATTTATCTTAAAGATTCGGTTGGCCAAAATGATAGAAAACCTTATGCTGCTGCTAATTGGGATGGTGAAAAATGGAACCTAGATAAAGTTCCGTATCAAGACTATGGTAACCCCAGACCCCCAGCTTACGCAGGACCATTATTTGCAGTAGATGCTTTAGATGAAAAAACCATTTATTCTGCCTCATTTGCTAATTTATTGAAATTTGAGAATAATTCTTGGAATGAAAAAGCTTTCTTTATGACCGATCTTACATTTATGGGACAATTAAAAAGAATTAGTATTCTAAATGAATCACAGATTTATTGTGTAGGCAATTCAGGTACAATATATCTAGTGATGGGAAACGAATGGCGGCTAGTTGTAAGTGGAACCAAAAATGACATTTATGATATATGCGGATATGTAAATCCTCTAACCAACAAAGAAGAAATGATCTGTGGTTCATCGGATAGGGAGAACCCATCGAATAACCTTTTAATAAGAATATCAGATACCGATAATCTAGAATTAATAAAGCACCCAGAGAATGTATTAATTGGCTCAGCGTGGACTAATAAAGGGTTTCCAATATTTACATGTGGAGCTGGCATATATACTAATAAAACCGGGGAGTGGAAAGAGATAACATTAGAAGTAAACTATGGTAGTTCTAAAATAAGGGGTAATGGATTGAATGACATATTTGTATGCGGGGTGAATGGTTTTGCAGTACATTATAACGGAGTAGATTGGAAGATATTGGATGGTTTTGAAAATATTATTTTTACATCAATTTGTGTAAAGGAAAACATAATAGTAATGGCAGGTTATAAAAACAATAAAGCATTAATAACTATAGGTAGGAGATAAAGCTGGAAAAAATAAAATCTTTACCGGCAGTTACCGCTACTGGAAAAGGTAATTATCAAACATTCATGGTCATACTAACAATGTGACAAACAGTTTTATTAACCTTTTTTGTTGTTTAAGTTATAAACTAATTTTCATTTCTTAAATACTTTGGAGACAATATGAAAAAGTTAATTATTTTTTTCTTGCTAAGTTTCTTTTTTTTAACACAGAAATACAGTCAAAACAGTACACATGATTGGAAAATGATTGGAAGAGAAGCAACCGGGATTAATGTTTACTCTAAAGTTGAAGCGCCTGCAATTTTTCAAGAAAGAATAACGTTAAATAAGGTATTGACCAACAATTTTGTAATTGTTGAGTCACAGGAATATTCTCTACCATATGATGCTAAGCGGGCTTTGGAATATGCACTTGAAATATGGTCATACTTAATTAATACTTCAAATTCAGCACAGGACATAAAAGTATTTGTTGTCTGGAAGGAATTAGATAATGGTATTTTGGCTCAGTGTGGCCCAACTTCTTTTTATAATAGCTTTAGTGGTGCTCCTAATTCTAATATTCAATACCCTATTGCATTGGTGGAAACAATTACTAACCAGAATCTCAATGGTAATGAAAATGAAATTGAGCTTTTTATTAATAGTAATATTGCCTGGTATTATGGTATTGATGGACAACCAGTAGAAGATATGTATGATTTGGTCACTACTTTACTCCACGAATTAGCACATGGCTTGGGGTTTGTTAGTTCTATGAAAGTGTCAGGTAATGTGGGGACTTATGGTTTGGAAGGTAATCCTACTAATTTGTCTTTGTTGCCGGTATCTTTCGATTATTATAGTGTGGTTGGCTCAATTTATCCCGTTAATAATCGGTTATTAAATTATGAACAATACAGTACTGATCTGGCAAATCAGTTGACTAGTAACAATTTATACTTCGATGGACCAAATGCTTATGCAGTAAATAATTTTCAATTACCTAAACTATTTGCCCCCTCTACGTGGAAAGAAGGCTCTAGTATCAGCCATCTTGATGATGATTCATATCCGGCTGGTAATAGCAATTCGTTAATGAAAAGCGGCGGGGACGCCTCTGAAGTTGTACATTCTCCTGGTGAAATTGGACTCTCAATAATGGAAGATATTGGCTGGGAGGTAAATAGATTAGTTACATTTATTAATCCACAAAGAGAAACTTCGTGGCAATTGGGAATTAGTTATGAAATTGAATGGACGGACAATAAGGCAGGTAGTTTTGATATAGTTTTGTACAAATGGATTAATAATAATCTGGTTTTTATTGATTATGTAGTACAATCACATTTTTCTACGAAAGGCAAAAATTCGAAAAATTATAATGTGCCTGATGATCTAACTGCCGGGGAATATCGTTTAATGGCAGAAACTGGTGGGGTTGCTTGGGGACTGAGTTTAGTCTTTTCAATTTCGAATCAACAACAGGTATCTACACCCGAAATTTATCCCAAAAGCGGAACGTATTCAAACCAACAGAATGTTACAATAACATGTGCAACAGACGGTGCTGAAATCAGATATACGACCAATGGATACGAACCATCAACTACTTCTAACCTTTATTCTTCTTCTCCTTTTAATGTTGAACCTCCAGTCACTATTAAAGCAAAAGCATTTAAAAGTGGTTGGGTTCCAAGTCAAACAGCATCAGAAGTTTATCAAATAAGCAATAATAACCAGGGTATTACAATTTCACAGGTTGATAAAGATGGAGTATCTTTTGGTGAACTTTTTATTTGGGCTGTTTGGAATTTGTGGGTCCCTATTCCTTCGGGATTTGTCAACGCGATAAATCAAGAAATGTCATTTAAAGCTCACGAAGAATATATAGTAGGAACCACTCAAAAATTCAACTATTGGCGTGATAATTTTAATTATAGATCTGATAAAAACTGGATGGACATGACAACTCTGGTTGGTCACAATGCAATTACAGCCTACTTTAATCAATCTTATAATGCTAAAATTGTTAATACTTTGGAAAGTGTAGATAATTCATACAACGGTTCAATATTATTTAAAGACCCTTGGAAAAGGGATGATGAAAGCAATGAGTTAAAAGGCATAAGAAATAAAGGTCGGTATGCTGAGCTCCTGACTTATGGTTCTCCTCTATATGTAAATGTTGATTCGGAATTTAAAGGTGTTTTGCCTAACCAGTCTATAAGTAGTGGTGTATATTACAAAGTAGAAGCTTCGAATAATCAAGAGATTAATGGACGAAATTCATTCTTTGTAAAGTGGACTTCGGATGGTGCAGATATTGAGTCCCCAAACTCACTTGAAACCGCAGTTGTTTTTAGACAACCAAATGCAGTAGTAAAAGCTAACTACAAAGCGTCACAGTTAAGTAGTTCTGAAAATGCATTACGAGGTGCAAGCCAAAGAAAAATAGCAAGAACTTCTGATGGTTATTACCACCTCGTTTATGAGAGTATGGGTAGGGTTTGGTATGAGGTACATACATCAAACGAGTGGTACTTTATACCACTGGTAG